>OZ244055.1:0-270000 GCA_965214975.1 Alphaproteobacteria bacterium | reverse complement strand
GCATGTTGACGCAGTTGCCGACCCCCGACGACTGCATCAGCAGGGCGGCGCGCTCCCCGCCGAGCCAGGCGCCGAGCGCGAGCGCGACGCCTTCCTCCTCGGTCGTCAGCCTCGTCGTCTTGACGGCGTTGTCGCCGAGGCAGCGCTCGATCAGCCGGGCGTGGCCGGCGTCGGGCACGAAACCGACCTGGCGGATGCCGGCGTCGCGGAACCCGGCGAAGATGTCGTCGGGCCAGCCGGGCGCCGCGTCCCGGGACTCTCGGGTTTCGGTCATGGCAAGGTCCGTCCGGTTCCGGCAAGGGCCCGTTCTACCACGTCCGGGCGGCCGGAGCCTTTCGCGGTCCGGCGGAGAACGGCTATTGTGGCGCTTCGGGAGGGTCCGGGGTCCGTCATGCGTCCGTTTCTCACGCTTCACGACCCTGCCCGCGCACGGGAGCACTACCGGCGCGGGCTGTGGCGGAGCGACACCGCCTACAGCCTGATGGCGGGGCACGCGGCCGCCCGTCCGGACGCGCCGGCCTACCGCGACGGCGCGCTGTCGCTGACCTGGCGCGGGCTCGCCGACCGGGTCGACGCCTTCGCGGCGGCGCTCGAGGATCTCGGCCTCGTGCCGGGCGACCGGGTGTCGGTCTGGATGTCGAACCGGGTCGAGCCGGTGATCGCCTTTCTCGCCTGCTCGCGCGGCGGCCTCGCCGTCAACCCGTCGCTTCACCGCACCCACACCTGCGCGGAGGTCGCGGCCCTGCTGCGGCGCATCGGCGCGGCGGCGCTGGTGACCGAGCCCGGCTGGGGCGCGGACCGCCGCGAGGGGGATCTCGAGGCCCAGGAGCTGCCGAGCCTCCGGGCGGCGTTCGTCCCCGAGACCTTTCCCGCGCGGGGAGGGCCGCCGCGGCGCCCGCCCGAGGCCGACCCCGACCGGGTGACCTATCTCGCCTTCACCTCCGGGACCACGGGCCCGCCCAAATGCGTCATGCACTCGGAGAACACGCTGCTGGCCAACGCCCGCGACCTGGTCCGCGACTGGAAGCTCGACGCCGGGGCCCGCATTCTCGCGCTCAGCCCGCTGTCCCACCACATCGCCTGGGTCGGCGCCGCGCAGTGGCTGCTGTGCGGAGGGGAGTTCGCGGTCGACGCGCCCCCTCCGGGCGCGAGCCGGCTCGACTGGCTGGTCGAGACCGGGGCGACCTACGTGATGGGCGTTCCCACCCATGCCATGGACATGCTCGCCGAGCAGAAGGCCGCGGGGCTGGCGCGGCTCGGCGCGGTGCGGACCTTCTACATGGCCGGGGCGCCGATCCCGCCGGTGGTGTGCGAGGCCCTGCTCGCGCAGGGCATCAAGCCGCAGAACGTCTACGGCATGACCGAGAACTCGTCGCACCAGTACACCCGCCCCGACGACGGCCCCGAGCTGTGGACCCGCAGCTGCGGGCGCGGCGGGCCGGCCTACGAGATCACGATCGTCGACGCCGGGGATCCCGACCGGCCGGCGCCCCCCGGCGCGGTGGGCCAGATCGCCGGCCGGGGCGCCGCGCTTACGCTCGGGTATTTCGGCAACCAGGAGGAGACCGCGCGGAGCTTCAACCGGGACGGGCTGTTCCTGTCGGGCGATCTCGGGCATGTCGACGAGGCCGGCAACCTCTACGTCACCGGCCGGCTCAAGGATCTGATCATCCGCGGCGGCCACAACATCCACCCGGCCCACATCGAGGCGCTCGCGCTGCGCTGCCCGGCGGTCGAGAAGGCGGCGGCGTTCCCGGTGCCCGACGAGCGCCTCGGCGAGCGCGTCTGCCTCGCCGTCGTCGGCGACGTCGGGGCGGACGGGATCATGGGGCACCTGGACGCGGAGGGCCTGTCGCGATACGACATGCCCGAGTTCTTCCTGCGGATGGACGGCTTTCCGCTGACCGCGAGCGGCAAGATCCTCAAGCGCGAGATCGTGGAGATGCATCGCCGGGGCGAACTCGAGCCGGTGCCGGTGGTCCGGCGGCAGCGCCGGGCCGCGGCGGAATGACGGGAAACGCGATGGCGCAGGACGGAACGGCCGCGCGGGCCGCGGACGGCGGGACGGCGGGGCAGGTCATCGTGACCGGCGGCAGCCGGGGGATCGGCGCCGCCATCGTGCGGGCGCTCGACGAGGCCGGTCTCGACCCGGTCTCGCTGTCTCGGTCGGGGACCGCCGGCGCCGGCCGGGCCGTCGCCTGCGACGTGACCGACGAGAAGGCGCTGGCGGAGGCCGTCGCCGGGATCGCCGGGAACGGGCCGGTGCGCGGCCTCGTGAACAACGCCGGCCAGCACATCGGCGGCGCGAGCGCCGAGCTCGCGCTCGACGACTACGAGAAGGTCATGCGGCTGAACGCCACGGCGGTGATGCTGGCGTCGCGCGAAGCCTATCCCCATCTCAGGAAGACGCGCGGCACGATCGTCAACATCGGCTCGTTCTTCGACAAGACCGGCGTCCCGCACGCGCTCGCCTACTGCGCCTCGAAGGCCGCCGTGGGCGCGATCACCCGCTGCCTCGCGGTCGAGTGGGCCGCGGACGGCATCCGGGTGCTCAACGTCGCCCCGGGCTACGTGACCACCGACCTCAACCGCGACTATCTCTCGCGCGACAAGGTGCGGGCCTGGCTCGCGGAACGCATCCCGACGGGCGGCCCGGGGACGCCCGGGGACGTCGCCGCGCTCGTCGTCGCCCTGATGACCAGCGCCATCCCCTACCTGACCGGCGAGACCATCTATCTCGACGGCGGCCAGGGCATGAACCATTGAGGGCGTCCGCCGCCCGGCGGGATGGCCGGTGAAGGTCTTCGAGCAGATCGCGCGCCGGCGCGGCTGGTCGGAGGACGAGCGGATCGTCCTCGACCAGGTCCGCCGCGCCGCCGCGGACGTCGTCGCCCCCAACGCCGCCGGCTACGACGAGGCCGCGGCGTTTCCGCGGGCGAGCGTGGACGCGCTCAACGCGCTCGGGCTCAACGCGCTGTTCGTCCCCGAGGCCTACGGCGGCGCGGCGGCGAGCTACCGCCTCTACATCGAGTGCGTGAGCGTGATCTCCGCGGCCTGCGCGTCGACCGGCATCGTCTACGCGACCACCTGCCACGCCATGGGCCCGGTGATCGACCACGCCTCCGAGGAGCAGAAGGCGCGCCTGCTGCCGCGCATCGCCGGGGGCGGGCTCGCCGCGCTCGCGATCACCGAGCCGGCGGCGGGGTCGGACGCGGTCGCGATGCGCACGAGATTCGCGCCCGACGGCGACGAGATCGTCATCGACGGCGGCAAGCTCTTCATCACCAGCGGCGACGTCGCGGACCTGATCCTGCTGTTCGGCAAGTGGTCGGAGATCGACGACGACCGCGGCGCGATCTCGGCCGTGGTGGTCGAGAAGGGGGCGCCGGGCATGGACGCCGTCCGGAACGAGCGCAAGATGGGCCATCGCGCCTCGTCGGCGACCGAGCTGTCGTTCTCCGGCTGCCGGGTTCCGCGCGCCAACCTGGTCGGGAACCCCGGGGACGGCCTCGCGCTTCTTCTGGCCTCGCTCAACAGATCCCGGCCGAGCGTCGCCGCCCACGCCAGGGGCATCGCGCGCGCCGCCTTCGGGGACATGGTCGCCTACATGAACGAGCGCAGCCAGTCCGGGCGCCGGATCATCGAGTTCCAGGGCAACCAGTTCACACTCGCCGATCTCGCGGGCGAGCTTGCGGTGCTCGAGACCTGGCTCGACCACGTGGCGGCGCTGGTCGACGCCGGCGCCGCCGACATCGCCGTCGAGGCCTCGATCGCCAAGATGCGGGCGTCGGATCTCGCCATGCGCATGACCACCGAGGCGGTCCAGATGCACGGCGGCTACGGCTACTGCGCGGACTACCGCGCCGAGCGGCTGATGCGGGACGCCAAGATCACCCAGATCTGGGAAGGCACCAACCAGATCCACCGCCAGTTCATCGGCCGCAGTTTCCGTGCCGCGTAAGGCAGGGCCGATTTTTTGTCCGACGACGGGTGAACCGGCCTGTCCGGCGGATCGTTCGGGAGCGCATTTCGTCGTCCGGGGGTCGGTTCGGACCCCGGGAAGCGGATCTCGATCGCACGGCAGGCGGATCCGCACCCGCTACCGGCGCTCGGTCACGACAAAGAATGTTCCTGCATGGCCTGACAGTTGCACCCGGTCGGCGCCGGAGGTCGCGCCACGGGCGCGGATCCGGACGGCGGCGGCTGACCGTGAAGCGACGCCTCGGCGAGGGCGGCAACCTCCTTGCAGCGTTCCCGAGGTGCATCGCGGTCGCTGCCGGGGTTCGGGAGGGCTCCTTGTCCGCCCTTGTCGCCCTCGCCGGTTCGAAGCGCGCGAAGCGATGGCGGGAGGCACGCCGCGCCGACGTTCACGACCGGGGGTGGCGAGCGTGGCCGGCACGAACCGCCCTGTCGGCAACCTCAGGTCCGAGGGCTTGAGGCCACGCGCAAGCGCAACAGACCGCCGCCACTCGACGGTACGGGCAAGGGGCTGAAGGTCGGGGTCCGGGGGATGCCTTCGGCGCCGTTCCCCGCAGCTCGGTCCGGGAGCGCGCGGCGACATGCCAGCCGGAACGCGTGCCGCCGGGTCGCAAGCGGAATCGGGCTCGACTACGCCCGCATCGGGACCGACCGTTGGTCAGCCCGCCATTGGGTGCCGTGGCGCTGAACGTCAGGCGCATGGCGGCGCCGGCGGCGTGACGGACGAGCCGCGAATCCGTCTCCGGCGCGGCCAGCGCGCGGAAAACGGGGCCGTTCCCGCGAATCATCGGCCTCCGGGCGCCCGAGGCGCCGGGGCCGGAGCCACGAAGCTTTCGGAACCGTCCCGGTCGGTCGCGCCCGACGGGCACTTCCCCGGCGATCCCGCGCCCGTTGTCCGGCGGCGCAGCCTCTGCGGCGCAAGCTCCTAGCCAACGGCTATTTCGACATCGGTGACGTAAAACTCCCGTTTCGCACGGCGCACTGTTTCTTCCGGCGAAGCGACTTCGAAAAAGAGAGTCAGCGCTTCTTCGAGATTCGCACGCGCCTCCGCAACGTTGTCTCCCTGGCTGGCCACATCCACTTCGGGACACAGCGCGACGTACCCCGCTCCTTCACGCTCGACAATGGCTGTCAATCGCCTGTTCATGCCGGATCTCCATGGAAATGCGAGTTGCGCATCCGCAAGGCGACAGCTTGCCTTGCCACGGTGCATGCTATGCCTGACTTCAGCTTCGTCATAGGCCATGTCCGGAACAACTCCGAAAAAAATTGTTCCTGCCGCGCGAGGCGCCTTCGGCGCGTTGCCGGCGGGGCGGGGCGGTGCCATGATCGCCGCCGGACCACCGGAGGCGCGGTGATGGCGGGCCCTCTCGACGGCGTGCTGGTGCTGGACTTCTCGACCCTGCTGCCCGGCCCGATGGCCAGCCTCCTGCTCGCCGAGGCGGGCGCCGAGGTCGTCAAGATCGAGCGGCCGGGAACCGGCGACGAGATGCGCGGCTACGCGCCGCGCTGGGGAGCGGAGAGCGCCAACTTCGCGCTCCTCAACCGCGGCAAGAAGAGCCTGGCCCTCGATCTCAAGAACGCCGACGACCGGGCGCGGCTCGATCCCCTGCTCGCCCGCGCCGACGTCCTGATCGAGCAGTTCCGCCCGGGCGTGATGGCCCGCCTGGGCCTCGGCCACGAGACCGCGAGCGCCGTCAATCCGCGGCTCGTCTACTGCTCGATCACCGGCTACGGCCAGAGCGGCCCGAAGCGCGACGCGGCCGGCCACGACCTGAACTACCTGGGCGACACCGGGCTTCTGTCGCTCAGCATGGGGGACGCGGAAAGGCCGGTGGTCCCGCCGGCGCTGATCGCCGACATCGCCGGAGGCGCCTACCCGGCCTTCATGAACATCCTGCTGGCGCTGCGCGAACGCGACCGGACCGGCGCGGGCGCGCGCATCGACGTGGCCATGGCCGACAACCTGTTCCCGCTGATGTACTGGGCGCTCGGCGGCGGCCTCGGCTGCGGCGTCTGGCCGGTGCCGGGCGGCGAGCTCGTCACGGGAGGATCCCCGCGCTACCGGCTGTACCCGACCGCCGACGGGCGTTTCGTCGCCGCGGCCCCGCTCGAGGACCGGTTCTGGAAGGTCTTCGCGGAAACCCTGGGGCTCGAGGAGGAGTTCCGGGACGACGCCGCCGCGCCGGAAGCGACGGCGCGGCGGGTCGCCGAGATCGTCGCGTCCCGCCCGGCCGCGCACTGGGAACGGGCGCTGGCGGAGGCGGACTGCTGCGCGACGATCGTGCGGACCGTGGAGGAGGCGCTCGCGGATCCGCATTTCCGGGCGCGGGGGCTTCTCGACGCCGAGCTCGTCAACGAGGAGGGCCGGACCATGCCGGCCCTTCCGGTGCCGATCGCGCCCGGCCTGCGCGGCGGGGCCGGGCGTTCCGCGCCCGCGCTCGGCGCGGACAACGACGGCGCGTGACCGCGCCTCCCCCGCGGGCCGCGCCGTGGTAGACTCCGCGCGTTCGACCCGGACAGTCGCGAAGGACGGTGCATGGCCGGCATGAGGATCGGGATCGTCGGCGCCGGCGGGCGCATGGGCCGGGCTGTGATCCGGCAGCTCGCGCTCACCCCGGACTGCGAGATCGGCCGGGCCTGCGACGCTCCCGGATCCCCGGCCGTCGGCCGCGACCCCGGAGCCCTGGCGGGCGTCGAGCCGCTCGGCACCGAGATTCTCGACGACGACGCGGCCGTCTTCGCGTCCTCGGACGCGGTGATCGAGTTCACGCTTCCCGGGCCGACGGTCGCCCATGCCGCGCTCGCCGCCGCCCACGGCACGCGGCACATCGTCGGGACGACGGGGCTCGACGCCGCGCAGACCGGGGCCCTGAAAAGGGCGGGCGAGAAGACCGTCGTCATGCACGCCCCCAACATGAGTCTCGCCGTCAACCTCCTGTTCGCGCTCACCCGGCAGGTGGCCGCGACCCTCGACGACGCCTTCGACGTCGAGATCGTCGAGATGCATCACCGCCACAAGGTCGACGCGCCGTCGGGCACGGCGGCGGGGCTGGGCGAGGCGGCGGCGGCGGGTCGCGGCGTCGCGCTCGCGGACACGGCGAACTGGACGCGCCACGGCCACACGGGGGAGCGCCGCCGCGGCGACATCGGGTTCTCGGTGCTGCGCGGCGGCAACGTCGTCGGCGACCACACGGTCGTGTTCGCGGCCGACGACGAACGCCTCGAACTGTCCCACAAGGCACAGTCGCGCCAGATCTTCGCGCGCGGCGCGGTGCATGCGGCGCTGTGGTCGCGGGACCGGAAGCCGGGCTACTACACGATGCTCGACGTGCTCGGCATGAGATAGCCGCCGGCCTCCCCGTCCGGAACCCCGCGCGGGCCGCGGCGAGGCCCCGGACGAGGCCCGGCCGGACATGGCCGCTCCTCCGGCCCCGAACGTCCTGCCGCGGGGCCGGAGCGGAGGCCGTCCTCCGTCCCGCTCGGGCGGCGGCGCATCGCCGGGCCCGGCCGAGGACGCACGGGGAGCCGCCGCAAGGAGGTCCGCGCGAACGTCGCGCTTCCGGTCCGGCGGGCGCCGGTCCCGCGCCGCGACGACGGCGTCCGGCTCAGCCGGCGGCTGGCCTCGGCGCGGACGCCGGCGTCCGCGCCAGTTCCCGGCCGACGAGCGCGAACTTCCGCTCGGGCCCCCAGCGGTAGCCGCTTCCGAACAGCCCCGACGCGCGGATCACCCGGTGGCAGGGGATGAGCATGGCGACGGGGTTCGCCGCCACCGCGTTGCCGACGGCGCGCGCGGCCGAGGGCGCGCCGACGGCGTCGGCGACGGCGCCGTAGGTCGCGAGAGCGCCCGGCGGAAGCGCCAGGAGCGCGGACCACACCCTGATCTGGAAATTCGTGCCGCGGCACCAGACGCGGAGCGGGCGGCGGGGGCCAGCGTCGTCGAACATCGGCCCGCAGAGGCCCGCGGTCTCGTCCGGAGCGCGGCGGAGGCGGGCGGCCGGGAACCTCCCCGAAACCCTGGCGAGAGCGGGCCCGGGCCCCTCTCCGTCGAAGAACTCGAGCCCGCAGATGCCGCGGCCGGTCGCCGCGACGACGAAGTCGCCGAACGGCCCCTCATGCGCGCCCCAGAGGATCTCGAGGCCTTCGCCGCCCGTCCTGTGCTCGCCCGGCGTGACCGCGTCGAACGTCACGAACAGGTCGTGCAGACGCGACGGAGCCGAAAGCCCCGCCTCCGCCGCGGCCTCGAGCACGCTGGCGCCGCGGTCGAGCGCGCCTCTCGCGCGATCGAGCGTCAGGTAGCCGAGAAACCGCTTCGGGCTGACGCCCGCCCAGCGGGTGAACATGCGCTGGAAATGGAAGGGGCTGAGCGCCGCCGCCCCGGCGATGTCGTCGAGGGACGGGCGGTCCCCGAAATTGTCGATGACGTAGCGCAGGGCGCGGGCGACGCGGGCGTAGTCGAGAGCGCTCTGGCTCCGCGCCGGCGGCGGTCCGGCCGGGGCGGAAGCCTCCATGGTCGCGGGATTCTGGTGCATGCCGGTTCTCCTCGTCGCGGGCCGTCGGGGCCCCGCAGGAACGACTTGCCGGCAGGATGGCCCGGGCGCGGCCCGGAACCAACCCGGAACTTGCTCAATCGGCGGGCGCGGGCGAACGGCGCGGCCGGCGCCAGCGCGCCAGGGCGTCGTTCAGGGCGCGGGCCAGATCCCGGCGTTCCCCGGGCGCGAGAAACGCGCCGATGAGGAGAGAGCGGCCGTGGCTCGAGAGCACGAGCGCCTCGCGCCGGTGCGCCTCGTCCCTGCACTCGACCCGCAGCCAGCGGGGCTGGAACCGCCAGCGCGCCGAGCGGCCGGAGGGGGCGACGCGCTCGACCGTGAGCGCGCTGTCGCTGAGGCGGACGATCTCGCGCATCCGGGCGGCGCGGCGGTTTGCCCGGAAGAGAGCGTAGAGAAGCGCGGCGTCGAGACCGAAGAACCCGGTGACCGGCCACGCGCCCCTGGAGGCGAAGACCAGCCCCGCGCCCAGGCTGACGGCGCCGAAACCGGTCATCAGCAGCAGGAAACCGCGGCGGCCGAGGCTGGCGTTGGGGCGCAGGACGGCGTCGAAGAGGCAACGCTCTTCCCGGCGGCCTCCGGCGGCGGCGCGGGCGTGGGTCATGCCGTCGAGAATATGGTCCGGAGCCCCCGAGTCAAACCGCCGGAACCGCTCTTGACCGGATTCCGGGGCCGGGTACAATGGCCGCGCGCGGGCGTAGCTCAGGGGTAGAGCGCAACCTTGCCAAGGTTGAAGTCGTGAGTTCGAATCTCATCGCCCGCTCCACCTCGTTCCCGTCGACGGCGCGCGCGGGCCGCCGTCGGCCGCGGCGGACCGCGGTTTCCCGGACGGCGCGAGCGCGGGAGGTCGGCGGCCCTGTCCGGCGCCGGCCGCGGCGTCCTCCGGCCGGCCGATCTCGTCGTACAGCGTCCGCGCCTCGGCCGGCGGGCCCCGGCGCGTTCCGAGGGACCGGACGCGGACCACGCGGATGTCCCTCCCGGCCGGAACCGTCAGCACGTCGCCGACGCGCACGGCGTGATGCGCCTTGCGGACGATCTCCCCGCCGGCACGGATCCGGCCGCCGGCGCAGGCCTCGCCGGCGAGGTTCCTGGTCCTGAAGAGACGCGCGCGCCACAGCCACCTGTCCAGCCGGACCGACATCCCGGCGGCGCCGGATGCCGCCGTCACGACAGATCGAGTTCGCGCAGTTTCGCGAACGGCGAATCCTCGCGCGCGTCCGGGGGCCGGCGGCGGCCCGTCCGCTCTCCGCGGCGCCTTCGCCCCGACCGTTTCCAGGCCGCCCCGCCGCCGTCCCGCGTCGCGGCGTAGCCCAGGCCCTCGAGCACCGGACCGGCCTCGGCGAGCGACAGGCCGAGCAGGTTGAGCTGGCGCGCGCCGATCTCCACGCGGCCCGACCGGGACTGGCGCCCCAGATCGGCCGCGAGGCGTTCCAGCACGTCGATCCGCACCGCGCGGCCGCCGAGCTCGCGATAGCCGCAGGCCTCGAGGAACCCCTGCGGGTATCCGTCCGCCGCGACCGTGACGAGACCCGGCGCCGGCGGAGCGGCGGCCGGACGCCCGCGGAACACGCTCCACAGCAGCGCCCGCCAGCCGACGGCCGCGGGCCGCACCAGCGCCGGAAGGAACAGGGATTCCGCCCCGATCCTGAGGCCGCAGGCTCTCAGAAGCTCGCGGTCCTTCGGGCCCAGGTCGCGGATCTCCCGGGCCGCCCGCGCCCGGGGGAGCGACCCCAGACCCTCGACGACCCGGTAGGCCAGCCCGCGGGCGACGCCCCGGAGATCGGCGTCCCGGAGCGCCGTCAGCGGCCGGAGCTCCTCGGCCAGGCGGTTCTGCAGCCAGCCCGAGAGCCGGCGCGCGATCCGGTCGCGCTGGTCCGGCGTCAGATGCTCGCCGGCGTGGATCCGCACCGCGGGCGACAGGACGTGCGGCCCCTGCGCCAGCCGCGCGACGGCCGTTCCCGACCAGGTCACCTCGCCGTCCGGACGGACGGCGAACGCCGTCTCGGGCGCGCCGAGCAGCGCCCGGAACCGCGTCTCGATCTCTCCCCGCAGGGCGCGGCCGGCGGCGGCCAGCAGGGTGCGGCGCTCGCGGCCGACGGCGGCGGGATCGGCGAAGAACCGGAACCCCTCCAGACGGCCCACGAACTCGCCCTCGACCGCGACGCCCCCGCTCCGGTCGATGTCCGCGGACGGAACGTCGCGCCCCCTGGCGCGGGCGAACGCCATCGTGCGCCGGTCGATGAACCGCTGGGTGAGGTTGCGGTGCAGCGCGTCGGACAGCCGGTCCTCGATCTCCCGGGCGGTTTCCTGCCAGGGCGCCGCGTCGTCGAACCAGCCGGTGCGGTGGGCGATGTAGGTCCACGTGCGGACATGGGCGATCCGCGCCATCAGGGCGTCCATGCCGCCGTCCACCCTGTCGAGCCGGGTGATCTGGCGCGCCACCCAGTCGACGGGCAGGCGGCCGCGGTCGCTCACGTGGGTGAAGATCCTGGAAAGCAGCGTGGCGTGGAGATCGGCCGTCGTCCGTCGGAAGTCGGGAATCCGGCAGACCTCCCAGAGAAGCCTCACCATGTCCGGACGGACGGCGCGGTCGCGGATGCGCGCCTCGCCGGCGAGCCGCGCGAGCGCGGTCCGGTCGTCGGATTCGCGCACGCGCCGGAGTTCCGGGCGGTCGGGCGCCGCGTCGAGAGACCTGGCGAGCGCGCCCGCCGAGGAGAAATCGAGATCCCGGCTGCGCCAGAACACGCGCCTCACGGTGTCGAAGCGGTGTTCCTCGATGGCCGCCACCATCTCCTCGGGGAACGGGCCGGCGTCGGCGGTCGGACCGAACGTGCCGTCGGTCATGTGACGCCCGGCGCGCCCGGCGATCTGCGCCGCCTCGGCCGCGGAGAGGCGGCGGCGGGCGCGCCCGTCGAACTTGCGCAGCCCGGCGAACGCCACGTGGTCGATGTCCATGTTCAGCCCCATCCCGATGGCGTCGGTGGCCACCAGATGCCCGACGTCCCCGGACTGGTAGAGACCGACCTGCGCGTTGCGCGTGCGCGGGCTCAGGGCGCCGAGAACGATCGCCGCGCCGCCGCACTGGCGGCGCATCAGGTCGGCGATGGCGTAGACCTCGTTCAGGGAGAAGGCGACGACGGCGCTGCGCCGCTTGAGCCTGGTCAGCTTCCGCGGCCCCGAATAGGCCAGTGCGGAGAATCTGGGCCGCTCGACGAACTCGACCCCGGGGACCAGGGAGCGGATGATCGGCCGCATGGTCCGGGAGCCCAGAAACATCGTCTCGGCGGTGCCGCGGGCGTGAAGCAGGCGGTCGGTGAAGACGTGGCCGCGCTCCGGGTCGGCGCACATCTGGATCTCGTCGACCGCCAGGAACTCGACCTCGCGGTCGACGGGCATGGATTCCACGGTGCACAGGAAGTAGTCCGCGCGCGGCGGCAGGATTTTCTCCTCGCCGGTCACCAGCGCGACGCGCGCCCTGCCGCGCAGCGCGACCGCCCGGTCGTAGTTCTCCCGCGCCAGCAGCCTGAGGGGGAAGCCGATCATGCCCGAGGCGTGGCCGAGCATGCGCTCGATGGCGTGGTGCGTCTTTCCGGTGTTGGTCGGCCCGAGAAGCGCTGTCAGCCGGGGACGCGGTCGAACGGCGGGCATGGAAGCGGCCTCGCGTCGGGCGCGGCGCCGGCAAGGGGTTGAAACCGGCGCCGGAACCCGCATATTGGAAGGCAATATAGCGAAGCGGAGCGGAATGCCAATGGCGGGAGAGAAACTGCGGTTCGAGACCGAGGTCTCGCGCCTTCTGCACATCGTCGCCAACTCGCTCTACAGCAGGAAGGAGATCTTCCTGCGCGAGCTGATCTCCAACGCTTCCGACGCCTGCGACCGGCTGCGCTACGAGGCGCTGACCAGGCCGGAGCTGCTGCCCGAGGCGGGCGGGCTCGCGGTCCGGATCGCGCCCGACGCGAGGAAGCGCGTGCTCGAGATCTCCGACAACGGCATCGGCATGAACCGCGAGGCGCTGATCTCGGATCTCGGCACGATCGCGCGCTCGGGCACCGCGTCGTTTCTCGACAGCCTCGAGGACGGGGACGCGGTCAACGCCATCGGCCAGTTCGGCGTCGGGTTCTATTCCGCGTTCATGGTCGCCGAGGAGGTCGAGGTCGTCAGCCGCCGCGCCGGAGAGGAGAAGGCCTGGCGCTGGTCCTCGGACGGATCGGGCGAGTACGAGATCGGCGAGGCCGGACGCGACGGCTGCGGGACCACGATCCGGCTGAAGCTCAAGAAGGACCAGAGGGAGTTCCTCGAGCCCGAGCGCCTGCGCCATCTGGTCAAGACCTATTCCGACCACATCGCGCTGCCGATCGTGCTCGCCGCGGACGGCTCCGAGGACACCGTCAACCAGGCCTCCGCGCTGTGGACGCGCGGCGCGAAGAGCGTGACCAGGGAACAGTACGAGGAATTCTTCCACCACGTGGGCGGGTTCGGCGAGCCGTGGATGACCCTTCACTGGAAGGGGGAAGGCACCCTGGAGTTCGCGAACCTGCTCTTCGTGCCGTCGATGAAGCCGTTCGACCTGTTCGACCCGAGCCGGCGCCACGGCGTCCGGCTGTTCGTCAAGCGGGTGTTCGTTTCCGCGGAGGCGGAAGGCCTCGTCCCGAGCTGGCTCCGGTTCCTGCGCGGCGTCGTGGACACGGAGGATCTGCCGCTCAACGTCAGCCGCGAGATTCTCCAGAACAACCCCATGATCGAGCGGCTGCGCAAGGCCGTCACGACGCGCGTTCTCGCCCGGCTCGGGGAAAGGGCCAGGAAGGATCCCGAAGGCTACCGGACGTTCTGGGACAATTTCGGCGCGGTGGTCAAGGAGGGCCTCTACGAGGACGCCGGCAACCGCGAACGGATTCTCAAGGTCGCGCGCTTCCGCTCGACCGCCGACGGGGAGAGCCTCGTCAGCGTCGAGGACTACGTGTCGCGCATGAAGGAGGGCCAGGAAGCCATCTACTACGTCTCGGGCGACGACGCGGAAAAGGCGCGCAAGAGCCCGCAGATCGAGGGCTTCGTGGCGAAAGGCGTCGAGGTCCTGCTGATGACCGACGCCGTCGACGACTTCTGGATCCCGGCGCTCGGCGAACACGACGGAAAACCCTTCAAGTCGGTGACGCGCGCGGGCGCCGATCTCGACGGGATCGCGGCGGAGGGGAAGGCGCCCGACGACGCCGAGGACGGCGACCGGCCGCGGATCGACGCCCTGGTCTCCATGTTCCGCCTGACGCTCGAGAACGAGGTCGAGGACGTCCGGGTTTCCGAGCGGCTGACCGACAGCGCCGTCTGCCTGGTCGCGGACGAGGCCGCCTACGACATCCGCCTCGAACGCATGCTGAGGGAAGCCGGCCATCTCGAGCGGGCGTCGCGGCGCATTCTCGAGATCAACCCCAACCATCCGCTGATGCGCTCCCTCGCCGCCTCCATGGACAAGGACAAGGCGGGCTCGAAAGTGGGCGACGCGGCCTGGCTCCTGCTCGACCAGGCCCGCATCATCGAGGGCGAGAAGGTTCCGGATCCGGCGGCGTTCTCGCGTCGTCTGAACGACGTGATGGCGGCGGGCCTCGCGGCGTAGGAATCCGGCGGATCCCGACGCGGGACGCCGGGCCCGCTTCCGCGTCGGCCCGCGATGCCCCCGAAAGAACCGGAACCGCAAGCGTCCTCTCCTCCCGTTCCGTCCCGGAGAGCCGACGGCGGACATCGCGCCGATCCCGATCCCCGTCGATCGATCCGGGCTGGCGGTCGACGCCCGCCTTGAGGTTGTCGATGATCCAGCGCTCCGGCACGCCGCCGAAGCGCTCCAGCGCCCGACGGTGAGCCATCGCCCAGTGACGCACGCGCTGGTCGGGCACCGCCTCGGCGTGGGTCATGCAGGAATGCGCCAGCACGGCGACGAAGAGCTCGACATCCTTCTCGCCGCACCCTGTGCGCAAGCCCAGCGTCTTGCCGGAGAAGCCGGACAGGCCCCCAAGCCCCGGGGCATGCCCGCTGTCGCGCTCGCGCGACGGGTGGAGCCGCTCACGCAGCGCCTCGTCGTCGAGATCCCCGGGCAACGGCCAGGACAGCCCCGCCGCAGCCGCGTGCTCCGGAACATGCGATACCGTTCCGGCGCTCGCGCCGGTCGCGGCCGCGATCCGGTCCCGCGTCAGGTCCAGGTCGTCGCGCTGCCGAAGAAGGTTCTTGATGTCGTTCATGGCGATCCTGTTCATCGGGCCCGTTGCCTCCTCGCTTCGGTCAATCGGGTGACGAGGCAGTGCCCCGGGAGAGAACCGGCGTCCGTGGCGGCGCCGTGGCCGCCAGCGCCGGCGACGGCTTCCGCGCGCCCGTCGACGACCCCGATCGGAACCGTCAAATGTGGCCGGATTCGCCGTCAAGTGTCATCGGATTCTGCAAACGCGTGACCAGCCTGCACGACCTCCTGGACGCCGCCTGCGACACGGCCGGGATCGGCTGGACCGGCTACCTGCCGGGCCACGTCCCGATCATCGACGCCAGCCCCCGCAGCAGGATGCTCAAGGAGCGGCTGGCGCGCGAGGCCGGGGTGCGGAGAAGCGTCGGCCATCGCGACCCGAGGGACATGCGCTGCAACGAACGCTCGAACGTCGAACGCGTCAACGCCATGCCGAGGACGGCTGCGGCGGCCGCCACGTCCGCGTGCGCGGCCATGCCAGGAGCCGTTGCCACCCGATGTTCGGCATCCTGGCGCTGACCGTCCACCAGCTGATGCGCCTGCCGAACCGACCGCCGTTCCTGCGTCCCCCCGCGCCCTGTGGTGCCCCCCGCCCCTCGCGGGGGAGCGGAGAACCGCGTCCGCCTTCCGGCGGGCGGGCCCGGTTTCCGGAAAACCGACCTGCCGACGCCGGCCCGGCGGCGAAGCGGGGGGGGCGCCCGCCGAAAATTCCCGTTGCATTCGACCCGCGGACGCCCCGGGCCTCGCTTCTCCGACCGAGAGTCTTGCAAGTTGCTCTGTCAATATGCTGCGGCCTCCTTCGGTCCGCACGAGCGTCATGTCGCCGTTGCCGACGGGGAAGAACGACAGGTGAGCGGTCATTGTCCCGATCTCCGGCACGTGACACGGGATCGTGCGTCCACAGGGGACCGCCGCAGGCGATTGTCAACCCAGGATTTGACAAATCTCACATATTTCCATAATTTTTCAACCTTGGAGATGGAGGTGAAATATGACTGTAGGTCAACGCATTCGGGTCTCTCGCCGTGCCTGTGGATTTTCCCTGCGCGATCTTCAAGCCCGGATCGACAACCGCGTGACGGCACAGGCGATCAGCAAGTACGAGCGCGACGAATCCATGCCCAGCTCGGGCGTGCTCATCGCGCTCTCCGATGCGCTCGGCGTCCCTGTCGAGTACCTGGCCAGCGACAGCGGCATTCGCCTCGAGGCCATCGATTTCCGCAGGAAGCGGCTCGCCAGCCGGCGCGAGGAGGCGCAAGTCGAAGCCCGAGTCCTGCACCTGCTCGAGCGCTATCTGACGGTGGAGGAGATCCTCGCCCTGCCCACCGTCCCGGACATGCCGCGCGAAGCCCCGTGGCCCGTGCTGCGCGATCCGGCGGAAGCCGAGCACGCCGCGCTCGGGCTCCGCGGCCACTGGGGTCTCGGGCTCGACCCCATCCCCAATCTCGTCGATCTCTTCGAGGAGCGCGGCATCAAGATTCTCGCGATGTCCCTCGCCAACATCGACGGTCTTACCGCACGGGTGCGCCGCGAAGACGGGAGCATCGCGTCGGTCGTCGTCGTCAATCGCGACGACTGGGGCGAACGCCAGCGCTTCACGCTTGCGCACGAGCTCGGTCACATGGCCCTCGAGACCGCGTCGAAGATCGACGACGAGAAGGCCGCTCACCGCTTCGCCGGCGCGTTCCTCATGCCGGCCGAGACCCTTCGGGCCGAGATCGGCAAGCACCGCAAGTCCATGGGCTGGGGCGAGCTCTTCGATCTCAAGCGCATCTTCGGTGTGAGCGTGCAGGCGCTCACCTACCGCTGCAAGGATCTCGGAATCTTCGGCACGCCGTTCGTCCGGTTCCTCTTCAACGAATTCACCCGGCGCGGCTGGCGCAGCCCGCCGTACAGGGAGCCGGGAGCCATGCCCGGCGAACGCCCCATGCGCTTCGAGCGCCTGTGCTTCCGCGCCCTGGCCGAGGGGGCGGTCTCCGAAGCCAGGGCCGCCGAGTTGCTCGGACACTCGGTGCGCGATCTCCACCGCCGGATGGACGAGCCCCCCGACATCGAGGCTTCCGCCGGAGCCTGAGCATCGTGAAGGTTCTTGTTTCGGACACGTCCGTCCTGATCGACCTTGAGCACGGCTCTCTCGTCGAGGCGGCTTTTCGCCTGCCCTTCGGGTTCGCCGTTCCCGACCTGCTCCACGAACGCGAACTCAGGGACTACGGGGGCGCGGACTTCGTCCGCCTGGGGCTTCGCGTCGAGGAGCTCGACGGCAAGGCGGTCGCGGTGGCCCTCGGCTACCGCCGCAAGCGCCGGTCCCTTTCGCTTCCCGACAGCTTCGCGCTCGCTCTCGCCAAGACAAACGCATGGACGCTGCTGTCCGGCGATCGAGGACTGCGCGAGCTCGCGGAAGAGGAAACGGTTGTCTGCCACGGAGTCCTGTGGCTGCTCGACCGGATGTTCGAGCACCGCGTCATCGGTCGGAACGACCTGTGCGCGGGCCTTGGCAAGATCGCCGCGCATCCACGATGCCGATTGCCCGGACCGGAAATCCGCAAGCGCCTGCTCCTCTATTCGGACGCCTGAACCGACACCGCGTTCCGCGTCGACAGCCCGTGTGCACGGGCCGCACGTCCTTGCAACGACAGGCCGTGACCGACTCGCGGTCAAGTGTCGATTTCGTCGAGGCTTCCAACGAACCAAGATCGATCATTGCCGTGAAACATTTCCGGACGCAAGGCGAGCGAAAGCGTGCGGTCCCGCGGTCGTCGTCCTCGAACAGCATCGGCGCGAGGGCCTGTCGCATGTGCCCTTCGAGGTGCAGCGCGAGCATGCACGGGAAGACATGGGCGCGGACATGGTCGGCGGCGTGGACGAAGACCGGCCGGATCTCGAGGCGGCTCGCCTTGAGGTTCCGGAAGGCGCGTTCGACGCGCGCATGCTCTTGCAGGCGTCGACGGCCTGCGCGGGCGAGATGCCGTCGGGGTCGAGGCTGGTCCGGATGACGTGGAGACCGTCAAGGCGCGCCTCGTCGGCGACGGCGGCGTGGCCGCGTTCCCGGACCAGGGCGTCGTCGCGGACCTCGATGCGGAAGTGCTTGCGCATCTTCCAGCGGTTGGCGCGCGCGCCGAGGGCGTTCAGGGGTGTCCACCCTCGCCGATTGCGGCTGATTGCGATCGGTTCGGGCCGCGTTCGGGCGGTTCCGGGCGTCGCGGCCGGCGCGCGACGACCCGTTTCGCGGGCTCGCGGCCTTCGGTTCGGGCGGGATGCCGGTCAGGAAGCGCCGGAGGTCGATGCCGGCGGATCGGCGGCGTGCCGCGACGCTACGCCGGGAAACCGGGATGCGAAGCGCCGGCCCATGTTCTCTTCGCCCGGTTCGTGTCCGTCGTCGACCGCCGTCTCCGGGAGAAGGTCAGGCCCGCCGGGCGGAAACGGACGGCGCCGCCGGGCCGCCGGCGGCCGCCGCCCGGCTACGCCGCCGGCCGGAACAGGGGCCGGTTTCCGTCCGCGAGCGCGGCGCCGACGAGACGGAGAGAGCCGCACAGCACGACGCGCCGGCCGCCGCGGGCGGCGCGGCGCACGGCGTCCTCCGGATCCGGAACCGCCTCCGCCTCCAGGCCCGCGCGCCGGGCCGCGGCCGCGAGTTCCCCGGCCGCGATGCCGGCGGATCCGCCCGGAAGCTCCGTCGCCACCGCGATGTCCGCGGCGCCGGCCAGGGCGGCGAGGAAACCCTCGGCGTCCTTGCCCGCCTGCATGGCGCAGACCAGCGCCGTCGGCCGCCCGGGGCCGAGCTCGGCCATCGCTTCGGCAAGCGCCTTCCCGGCGGCGGGGTTGTGCCCGCCGTCGATCCACAGTTCGCCCGCGAGCGTGGCGAGGCGGCCGCGCTCCAGCCTCTGGAACCGTCCGGGCCAGACCGCCGAGGACACGCCGGCCGCGACGGCGGCGCGGTCGAAGCGGTCCGCCTTCCAGCACCGGAGCGCCGCGATCGCGACGGCCGCGTTGCCGATCTGGTGCGGCCCGCGCAGGGCCGGCGCCGGCAGTTCCAGAACCCCGTTCCGGTCCCGGAACACCATCCCCCCGCCGTGCGGCCCGGCGTCCCAGTCCCTTCCGCGGACCAGCAGGGGGGAGCCGGTCTCGGCGGCCCTCGCCGCGACGGCCTCGCCGGCCTCGGGCTCCTGCGAAGCGAGCACGCAGGGCGCGCCGGGCTTGAGTATGCCGGCCTTCTCGCGGGCGATGCCGGCGAGCGACGCACCCAGGAACCCGACGTGATCGACGGAGACGGGGGTGATCGCCGTCACGGCCGGCGCCGCGACCACGTTGGTGGCGTCGAGGCGGCCTCCGAGTCCGGTCTCGAGCAGCAGCAGGTCGGCGGACCGCCGGGAGAACAGGAGAAAGGCCGCCGCGGTGGTGATCTCGAAGAACGTCGCCGGGGCGCCGCCGTTGGCGGCCTCGCAGGTCTCGAGAGCGGCGGCGAGATCGCCCTCCGGGACGGGCGCGCCGTTCAGGACGACGCGCTCGTGGAAGCGGACGAGATGGGGGGAGGTGTAGACGTGGACCGAGAGGCCCGCGGCCTCCGCGATCGCCCGCGCGAAGGCGACGGTCGATCCCTTGCCGTTGGTTCCGGCCACGTGGAAGGTCGGCGGAAGCCGCGTCTCCGGCCGGCCGAGCGCCGCGAGCAGGCGCCCGATCCTGCCGAGGGACAGGTCGATGCGCCTGGGATGGAGGGAGCCCAGCCGGTCGAGGACGGCGTCACTCGGCGGCCGCCCGCTCACCGGGATCCTCGCGGATCTGCGCCGCCGGCGGCCCGCGCCGCCGGAGCAGGTCCATGATGCGGGCGAGAACGCCGTGCAGCTCGTGCCGGGGGACCACCATGTCGACCATGCCGTGGTCGAGCAGGTATTCGGCCCGCTGGAACCCCTCGGGCAGCTTCTCGCGGATCGTCTCCTCGATCACGCGCGCGCCGGCGAAGCCGATGACGGCGCCCGGTTCGGCGATCGCGATGTCGCCGAGCATGGCGAACGACGCCGACACGCCGCCGGTCGTGGGATTGGTCAGCACGACCACGTAGGGCAGCCCCGCTTCCTTGACCTCCTCGACGGCGATGGCCGTGCGCGGCATCTGCATCAGCGACAGGATGCCCTCCTGCATGCGCGCGCCGCCCGAGGACGGCACGATCACGAGCCCCGCGGAGTCCCGCACCGCCGTCCGCGCCGCGGCCAGGATCCCGTCGCCGACGGCAACGCCCATCGACCCGCCCATGAACGCGAAATCGAAGACCGCGGCGACCGTCTTCCAGCCGCCGATCTCGCCCTCGGCGACGACGATCGCGTCCTCGCGGCCGGTCGACGCCCGCGCCTCCTTCAGGCGCTCGCTGTAGCGCTTCCTGTCCCGGAACCGCAGGGGGTCGGGGGCGGCCCGGGACAGCGCGATCTCCTCCCAGACGCCGCCGTCGAACAGCTGCGCGAGGCGCGCGGGGATCGGCATCCGCATGTAGAACCCGCAGTTGCCGCAGACGTTGAGGTTGTCGGCGAGGTTGCGGTGGAACAGCATCTGCTCGCAGGACGGGCACTGGTGCCACAGGTTGTCGGGAATCGCGGACCTGTCGCCGACGAGCGAGCGGAGCTTCGGGCGGACGTAGTTCGTGAGCCAGTTCACGCGCCCTCCCCGCCGCGCGCCGCGCGCACGGCCGCGGACAGCTCGGACACGAGGGCGAGCGCCGGCGCCGCCGCGTCCGCCGGGGCGCCGTTCTCGACGGCCTCCCTCACGCGCGCCACGATCGCGCTTCCGACCACGGCCGCGTCGGCGACCCGCGCGGCCTGCGCCGCCTGTTCGGGGGTGCGGATGCCGAAGCCGACGGCGATCGGGAGTCCGGTCCGCGCCCGGATCCGCGCGAGCTGCCGCTCGACCTCGGCCATCTGCGCAGATTTCGTCCCGGTCACGCCCCGCACCGAGACGTAGTAGACGAAGCCCGAGGCGTTCCCGACCAGCCTGTCCATCCGGGCTTCGGTCGAGGTCGGCGCCACCAGGCGCACGACGTCGAGCCCGGCCGCCGCCGCGGGGCCGGCGAGTTCCGCCTCCTCCTCGGGCGGCAGGTCGACGACAATCACGCCGTCGACGCCCGCGTCCGCCGCCTCGGCGGCGAAGCGTTCCGGCTTCCGGGCGTGGACGGGGTTGTAGTACCCCATGAGCACGACCGGCGTCGCGGAATCGGTTTCGCGGAATCGCGCGACCATCTCGAGGGTGCGGTCCATGGTCTGGCCCGCGGCGAGCGCGCGTCCGCTCGCCCGCTCGATCTCGGGCCCGTCCGCCATCGGGTCGGTGAACGGCATGCCGAGCTCGACGACGTCGGCGCCGGCGGCGGGCAGGCCGGCGAGGATCTCGGCGGAGACGCCGGGGTCGGGATCGCCGGCGGTCACGAAGGTCACGAGTCCGCCGCGGCCGGCCTCGCGCAGTTCTCGGAACCGGATCCCGAGGCGGCTCACAGCGACACCCCGAGCGCGTCGGCCACCGAGAAGACGTCCTTGTCGCCGCGGCCGCACAGATTCATGACGACGAGATGGTCCTCCGGCAGGTCCGGCGCGATCCTCAGCACGTGGGCGAGCGCGTGCGCGGGCTCGAGGGCGGGGATGATCCCCTCGAGCCGGCTGCACAGCTGGAAGGCCTCGAGCGCCTCGGCGTCGGTGGCCGACGCGTACTCGACGCGGCCGGCGTCGTGCAGCCAGGCGTGCTCGGGGCCGACCCCCGGATAGTCGAGGCCGGCCGAGATCGAGTGCGCCTCGAGAATCTGGCCGTCGCCGTCCTGGAGGAGATAGGTCCGGTTGCCGTGGAGCACGCCGGGCGCGCCCGCCGCGAGCGACGCCGCGTGGCGCCCGCTGCCGAGGCCCTCGCCCGCGGCCTCGACGCCGACGATCCGCACCTCCTCGTCGAGGAACGGATGGAAGAGCCCCATCGCGTTCGACCCGCCGCCGATGCAGGCGACGAGCGTGTCGGGCAGGCGCCCCTCGGCCGCCAGGATCTGCTCCCGGGCCTCTTCCCCGATCACCGACTGGAAGTCGCGCACCATCGCCGGGTAGGGGTGCGGTCCGGCCACCGTCCCGATGACGTAGAAGGTGTCGTCGACATGGGCGACCCAGTCGCGGAGCGCCGCGTTCATCGCGTCCTTCAGCGTCGCCGAGCCGCTCTCGACGGGGACCACGTCGGCGCCGAGCAGCTTCATGCGGAAGACGTTGGGCTGCTGGCGCGCGATGTCGGTGGCGCCCATGTAGACGACGCAGGGGATGCCGAAGAGCGCGCAGACCGTCGCCGTGGCGACGCCGTGCTGGCCGGCCCCGGTCTCGGCGATGACCCGCGTCCTGCCCATGCGCCGCGCGAGCAGCACCTGGCCCAGGGTGTTGTTGATCTTGTGCGCGCCGGTGTGGTTGAGCTCGTCGCGCTTGAAGTAGATCCTCGCGCCGCCGCAGCGCTCGGTGATGCGCGAGGCGAGCCAGAGCGGGCTCGGCCTCCCGACGTAGTGCTCGAGGAGCTCCCGGAACCCGGCATGGAACGCCGGGTCGCGCGCGGCCTCGGCGTAGGCCTCCTCGACGCGCAGCAGCAGCGGCATCAGCGTCTCGGCGACGTAGCGGCCGCCGTGGGGGCCGAAATGCCCGCCCGCGTCGGGGCCGCCCCGGAAGCTCCGGGGAGCCTCGCCGGGCGACGCCGTCAGGCGCCGGGCGCGCATGCCGGAAGCTCCGCGACGGCCTCGACGAAGGCGTCGATCAGCGCCGGATCCTTGACCCCCGGCGCCGACTCGACGCCGGACGACACGTCGACGGCCCGGGCCCCGGAAACCGCGACCGCGCGGGCGACGTTGCCGGGCGCGAGCCCGCCGGACAGCATCCAGGGCAGCGGCCAGTCCCTGCCCGACAGGACGCTCCAGTCGAAGCTCACGGCGTTGCCGCCGGGCATGGCGCCGGCCATGCGCGCCGGGGCCTTGGCGTCGAAAAGCAGCATGTCGGCGGCCTCCAGGTAGCTGTCCGCCTCCGCCACGTCCGCGGCGCCGGACACCTTGACCGCCTTCATGACGCGCCTGTCCGTGCGGCTGCGGATCTCCGCGACCCGCTCCGGGGTCTCGCGACCGTGCAACTGCAGCACGACCGACGGCGAGACCGCGGCCAGACGGTCGAGCAGATCATCGCCGGGATCGACGGCGAGCGCAACCGGATCCACGCGCGGGGGCAGCAGCGCGGCGAGGCCGGCGGCGCTTTCGGGCGCGACGTGGCGCGGCGAGGCCGGGTAGAAGACGAAGCCGACGTAGCGGGCGCCGGCGGCCGCGGCCGCCTCCAGGGCCTCGCGGCCGGCGACGCCGCAGATCTTCACGTCGACCGTCACCGCAGCGCCTCCGAGATCTCGTCGGCGATGCGCCGGGCCGCGCCCGCGGGGTCGCGGGACGCCGTGATCGGGCGGCCGACGACGAGGTGGTCCGCGCCCGCCGCGACGGCGGCGGCGGGCGTGAGCACGCGCTTCTGGTCGTCGTTGCCGGCCCATGCCGGGCGGACGCCGGGAACGACGAGGGCGAGTCGGCCGCCGGTCCCGCGCCGTATCCGCGCGGCCTCGCGCGGCGAGCACACGACGCCGTCCATGCCGCATTCCGCCGCCAGCCCGGCGAGGCGGAGCGCCTGGTCGGCGACCGGGCCCCGCTGGCCGACGGCGGCGAGATCCTCCTCGTCGAGGCTCGTCAGCACGGTGACCGCGACCACCCCGGGGCGCCGGATTCCGGGCGCGGCGGCGGCCGCGGCGGCGGCGCGCAGCATGGCGGCGCCGCCCGAGGCGTGCACGGTGAGCAGCGCGCAGCCGAGCCCGGCGGCGGCGCGGACGGCTCCGGTCACGGTGTTGGGGATGTCGTGGAACTTGAGATCCAGGAACACCCGGTGGCCGGCCGCGGCGACGCGGCGCACGCCCTCGGGCCCGTGCGCGGAGAAGAACTCGCTGCCGAGCTTGATGGCGCCGACCTCCCCGGCCAGCAGGTCCGCGAGCAGCAGCACGTCGTCGAGCCGCGGGCTGTCGGCCGCGCAGAAGATGCGGTCGGTGACGGACATGCGGGCCGCGGACGCCGGTTCCGCCGCCGGCGGTTCAGCCATCGGCGGCGCGGCCGGGCGGGACGCGCGTCTCCCTGCCCGCGGCCGGCGACGCGCCGGGCGCGGCCTCGGTTTCCCTCTCGAGGCGGCGCAGGCGCCGTTCGGCGCGGCGGGCGCGGCGGCGCCAGCGCCCGCCGGCGAGCCATCCCACCGCGATGCCGAGGAGCGTGCCGGCGGCGAGCGCGGAAAAGGTCCAGACCGAGACCGGAACCTCGATGCCGGCCGGGAGCGGCCAGAAGCTGACGGCGACGGGCTGCAGGTTCTCGACCGTGAAGGCGCCGGCGGCGAGCGCCAGGGGGACGAACAGCGCCAGCCCCGCGAGCTGCTTCACGTCGCGGCCGCAGGGTTCGGCCGGTCGGCGCTGCCGGGCGGCATCGGTCACCGCCAGCCGTTGACGCGTCCGATCAGCAGTCTGCTGGCGCGGAAGAACGGCATGCGTTTCCGCCCCACCGCGACGGTTTCGCCGGTCCGCGGATTGCGCCCCTGCCGGGGCGGGCGGTCCTTGACCGAGAACGAGCCGAAACCGCGCAGCTCGGCGCGCCCGCCCTCGGCGAGGGCGCCGGCGATGTCGTCGAGCACGAGGGAGACGATGTCCCTGACCTCGGACTGGCGGAGGCCCGGGTTCCTTTCCCGGAGCGCCCTGGCGAGATCGGGCCTGTTCACGGATTTCGGGGGTTTCGCGTCCGTTCTCATCGCTCCAGCCAGCTCCCGCCGGATCTTCCGCGGACGGCCCGCGGCCCGGTCATCTCTCCCCGGAGGGGCCGTCGGCGGTCGCGCCCTCTCCGGGGTCCGCGGCCCCGGGCGCCTCGGCGGAGTCCGCGGCGGACGCCTCCTCCCCGGCCGCCGCCGGTCCGTCGCCGTCTTCCGCGGCCGCCTTCGACGCCTCCTCGCCGCTGTCGCGCGCCTCCAGCGCGGCGCCGAGAATGTCGCCGAGGCTCGCGCCCGAACTCGAGGAGCCGTAGTCGGCGATCGCCTGTTTCGCGGCCCGCGTCTCCTGCGCCTTGATCGACAGCGTCAGCCGCCGCTCGCGCGCGTCGACGTTGGTGACCAGGGCGTCGACCCGGTCCCCCTCGGCGAAGCGGTCGGGTCTCTGCTCGCTCCGTTCGCGCGAGAGCTCGGACCTCCGGATGAACCCCTTCAGCGCGCCGCCCACGGTGACCTCGAGTCCGCCGTCGGTCACCCTGGCGACGGTGCAGGTGACGGTCTCGCCCTTGCGGGCCGTGGACAGCGGGTCGTCGCCCGGACCGTCGGCGGCCTGCTTGACGCCGAGACCGACCCGCTCCCTGGAGAGGTCGATGTCGAGCACGCGCGCGGCGACGACGTCGCCCTTGCGGAACTTCCGGGCGGCTTCCGCCCCGTCCTCCTTCCACGACAGGTCGGACAGGCGGGCCATGCCGTCGATGCCGCCGGGAAGCTCGATGAACAGGCCGAACTCGGTGACGTTCTTGACCGGACCCTCGATGACGGAACCCGCGGGGTGGTTCTCGGCGAAGGCCTCCCACGGATTGTCCTGGCACTGCTTGAGGCCGAGGCTCACCCGGCGCTTGTTGGAATCGACCTCGAGCACCATCACCTCCACCTCCTGGCTGGTGGAGACGATCTTGCCGGGGTGGAAGTTCTTCCTGGTCCAGCTCATCTCGGAGACGTGGACGAGCCCCTCGACGCCGTCCTCGAGCTCGACGAAGGCGCCGTAGTCCGTGATGTTGCTGACGCGGCCGGCGAAGCGGGCGCCCGCGGGGTACTTGGCGGCGATCCCGTCCCAGGGGTCCGGCAGGAGCTGCTTCATGCCGAGCGAGATGCGCTGCGTCTCGGGGTTGTAGCGGATGACCTGCACGGTCACGGTCTCGCCGACGTTCACGACCTCGCTCGGGTGGTTGATGCGCCGCCACGCGATGTCGGTGACGTGGAGAAGGCCGTCGACGCCGCCGAGATCGACGAAGGCGCCGTAGTCGGTGAGATTCTTCACCATGCCCTCGAGCACCTGCCCCTCCTTGAGGCCGGCCAGCAGCTGCGAGCGCTGCTCGGCCCGCGATTCCTCGAGGACGGCGCGGCGCGAGGCCACGATGTTGCCGCGGCGCCGGTCCATCTTGAGGATGCGGAACGGCTGCGGCGTTCCCATCAGGGAACTGACGTCCCGGAACGGGCGCAGATCGACCTGGCTGCCGGGCAGGAAGGCGACGGCGCCCGACAGATCGACCGTGAAGCCGCCCTTGACGCGTCCGAAGATGATGCCCGTGACCTGCTCGTTCTTCGCGAAGGCCTCCTCGAGCTGCGTCCACGCCTCCTCGCGCCGGG
This sequence comes from Alphaproteobacteria bacterium, assembly GCA_965214975.1. GTDB lineage: Bacteria > Pseudomonadota > Alphaproteobacteria > MPNO01 > UBA830 > JAJEBT01. The sequence continues at coordinate 243,856 of OZ244055.1, read as the reverse complement.
CGCGCTCGCGGCTCAGCACGGCCTCGCCGTTGCGGTCCTCGAGACGCTCGAGATAGACGTCGACGATGTCGCCGGGGCCGAGCTCGGCCGGCCGGCCGCCGTCGCCGAACTCCTTGAGGGGCACGCGGCCTTCCGACTTGAGGCCGATGTCGATCAGGACGTCGTCGCCCTGGACCGACAGCACCGTTCCCTTGACAACGGCGCCCTCCACGGTCCGCCCGTCGCCGAAGCTCTCGTCGAGCAGGGCGGCGAAATCGTCGGTCTCGGCCGCCGCGGCGGCGCCGTTCTCAACGGTCATGGATTCATTTCCGCTTTTCCCTCGTGCGTTTTCCGCGCAGAAGCGCGACCGCCCCGGCGTCTCCGCCCGGCGGGCGCTCCGCCGGAACGTCCGGTCCCTCCCGGTTCCGCGCCGGGATCACGGACATCGCCCGGGCGAACACCGCCTCCGCATCGAGAGCCGTGGTGTCGATGACGGTCGCGTCGTCCGCCGGCACCAGCGGCGCCGTCTCCCGGGTTCTGTCCCGTTCGTCCCGTTCCTTCATGTCCCGCAGAACGTCCCCGAACCTAGCACCCGAACCGGCGGCGCGCAACTCCCTGACGCGGCGGCGCGCGCGGGCCTCGACGGTGGCCTGGAGGAACAGCTTCACGTCCGCGTCGGGACAGATCACGGTGCCGATGTCGCGCCCTTCGAGCACCACGCCGGCGGCGGCGCCGGGCGGGCGCGCGGCGAATTCCCGCTGCGCGTCCCGAAGCGCGGTCCGGACCCCGGGGACCGCGGCGACGACCGCCGCGGCGATCCCCGTCTCCTCGAGGCGCAGGGACGGAGAGGCGGCGTCGAGCGCGGCGACGTCGAGGCCGGCCGCCGCCGCGGCCGCGGCCTCCCGGTCGGCGGGGCTGATTCCCCGGCGCAGCATCTCGAGCCCCACCGCGCGGTAGAGCGCGCCGGTGTCGAGATGCGGATAGCCGAGCTCGGCCGACAGGCGCCGGGCGAGCGTGCCCTTTCCGCTGGCCGCGGGTCCGTCGATCGCGACGACCCGGGCGCGCTCAGCCATCGAGGGGCGCGATCCGGGCGCCGATGCCGTTCATCAGCCCGACGAAGCCGGGAAAGCTGGTGCCGATCGCCGCGGCGTCGTCGACGCGAACCGGCTCGCGGGCGGCGGCGCCGAGAACCAGGAACGACATCGCGATCCGGTGATCGAACGCGACGGAGACCGCGCCGCCGCCGGGCGGGCCGCCCGGGCACCCCCGGATCAGGAGATCGTCGCCCTCGGCCGCGACCGCGACGCCGCAGGCCGCGAGCCCGGTCAGGATGGCGTCGAAGCGGTCGCTCTCCTTGACCCTGAGCTCGCCGACGCCGCGCATGCGGGTCTCGCCGTCGGCGCACGCCGCCGCGGCCGCGACGACCGGATACTCGTCGATCATCGACGGCGCCCGCTCGGGCGGGATGTCGACGCCGCGGAGAGCTCCGTGGCGGAACTCGAGGTCCGCGACCGGCTCGCCGGCGGCCACGCGCTCGTTGGCCACCCGGATGTCGGCGCCCATCTCCCGGAGCGTCTCGACAAACCCCGTGCGCCGGGGATTGACGCCGACGCCGGAGACGGCGAGCGCCGAATCCGGCACCAGCAGCGCCATCACCCCCGGAAACGCGGCCGAGGAGGGATCCCCCGGCACCGCGACGGGCGCCGGCGCGAGCTCGGCGTGCCCCTCGACCGAGATCTCGGCGCGGTCCCCGCCCGTCTCGACCCGGATCGAGGCGCCGAAGGCCTCGAGAAGCCTTTCGGTGTGGTCGCGCGTGGGGCGGGTCTCCACCACCGTCGTCCGGCCCGGCGTGTTGAGCGCGGCGAGCAGGACCGCCGACTTCACCTGGGCCGACGGAACCGGCGGCGCGCACTCGACGGGAACGGGGTCGGGCGCGCCCCGCACCAGCAGGGGCAGGCGGTTTCCGTCCGCGCCCTCGAACGCGGCGCCCATGCGCGAGAGCGGCCCGGTCACGCGGCCCATGGGCCGCCGGCACAGGGAGGCGTCGCCCGTGACGTGAACCGAAAGCGGCTGGGTCGCGAGAAGCCCCATCGCCAGCCGCGCGCCGGTGCCGGCGTTCCCGAAATCCAGCACGCCGGGGGGCCGGGCGAAGCCGCCGACGCCGACGCCGTGCACGATCCAGGTTTCCCCGTCCTTGCGGATCTCCGCGCCGAGGGCCCGCAGCGCGGACACCGTCCGGAGGATGTCGTCGGCTTCCAGAAGCCCGTCGATGCGCGTCTCGCCGACCGCGCTCGCGCCGAGCATCAGGGCGCGGTGGGAGATCGACTTGTCGCCCGGCACCCGCACGCGTCCGCCGACCGGGCCGGCCGGAAGTGATTGCAGAACTGCCACGCGGTTTCCGCGCCCCCCTGGCTCGCCGGCGCACGAGAACCGGCGTATCGAACACGCGCTCCCGCGGTTGTCAACCGCGGGGCGGATTCCCGCGGTTCCCGCACGATCCGGGCCTTTTGACAGGCTCCGGGGAACATGGCAAACGCCTGCGCCGAAACCGCAGAGAACGGAACGGAGGCCGGAGTTGGGCAAGCCGGAATGGGGGCGCAAGTGGACGTGCCACCACTGCGACACCCGGTTCTACGACATGAAACGCGGCTCCCCGATCTGCCCGAACTGCGGGACCGAGGCCGTCCCGCCGGGTTCCCCGCGGTCGCGGACCGCCCGCGCGGCTCAGGCGGCCGGCCCCCGGGAGGCGGCCGAGGCCGAGACCCTCGCCGCGGAAGCCGACGACATCGGGGAGGGGATCGGGGATGGGATCGGGATCGGCGAGGGCGTCTGACCGGACGCGGGGCGATCCCGCGCCGCGGTTCCTGACCGGCCCGGTCGCCCGGACGGCGGGAACCGGCCGGTTGGCGGCACCCCCGGAGTCCGCGGACCGCCGCGACGGCACGGACGGGACCGCCCCGCGGGGATCGTTTCCTGTCGTGACCGGGTGCCGGCGGCGGCGGCGGAACCGCCTGCCGCGCGATCGAGGGAGGCTCCGTCAGGCCGGCACGCGGAGGGAGGAACGCGCTCCCGAACGACCCGCCGGGCAGACCGGTTCGCCGGTTGCCGGACAGGAAACGGACCCGCCCGGGTTGCCGTGCCGCGGGAGCCCGCGTCGCGGAAGCCGTCGACCGGCGATTCCCCGCCGGGCGGACGGATCCTGCGGTCCCGCGAGTCCTCCGCGGTCGGGGGCGCGCCTGATGCCGGCCGCGTTTCGTCCCCGTCGGCCGGACCGGTCGGCGCCCGGGCGCATTTCATGCGCCGCGCGAGGGTGACGGCCGCCGCAGTCCGTCCCCCGGGCCGTCGATGACGGCCGGGGTTCCGCCCGGCGCCTGCGCGACGGCGCGTTCCCCTTGCGGACGAGCGCGGGGAAGCCGGAGGGGGACGTGGCATCTCCGGTCGGCGGACGGCGAAACGGGAACGCGTCGCCGATGGTTCGACGCGCTGCCCGCGATCCCGGCGGGGCGGGGGGGGGGACCGGACCGCGGGTCGCGCGGACGGCGGGCCGGGGATCCGCTTCCGGGGACGCGCCCGGAGGTCACGCCCGCGCGGTCTCGAACGTCGCGACGTTGCGCTTCTCCGGGTCGAACTCCACCCCGACGAGATGCACCGTCCGCCCCGGACCCCTGTACTTGTCCGCGTAGCCCTTCTCGCGCAGCTGCCGCATCGCCGCGCCCCCGGAGGCCGAGCCCAGCACCTTGAACTCGAACAGGTACGCGTGCTCGCCCGCCGTCACCGCCAGGTCGATCCGCCCGCGGCTCGTCGCGTCCTCCACCCGCGCGTCGAGACCCCACCCCGAGAGAAGAGAGTAGACCACGGTCGCGTAGTGCCCCTCGTAGTCGGCGATCGGCGTCTTCGCGTGCCAGTTGTACGGAACGCTCGCGAAGAACGCCCGCAGCAGCGCCTCGAGGCCGGCAAGATCGGCGTCCGCCAGCAGCCGGCCGAGACCTCCCGCCTGGGCGACCTCCTCCATGTCCGGGGCCCAGGCCCGCAGCAGATGCCTGTTCAGGGCCTGGCGCACTTCCCTGTTGGGGTAGCCGAGCCGGTAGGTGGCGGATCCGCCCCGGGCGTCGACATCGGCTATGGTCAGATAGCCGGTCTGGAACAGCAGCGCCTGGTGCGGGATGTCGTCGACGTCGAACGAGGACAGCCGCGCCCGGTCCACGACCGTTCCGTCGAGATCCGTCGAGGGGATTCCGCGCGACTTCAGCAGGTCGACGAGAAAGGTCGGCGTGCCGGTCTCGAACCACCACGCCTCGAACCGCCGTTCGTCGAACAGCTGCAGGATCCCGAAGGGATTGTAGACCCTGTCCTCGCCGAGCCACGAGTAGCCGTTGTACCACTCGCGGATCTCCTCGCGGTCGAGCCCGTCGAGCTCCGGCGCGAAGGTCTCGTCCAGATCGGCCTCCGTGTAGCCGCAGATCGCCGAGTGGCGCGGACTGAGAGTGATGTCCCTGAGATTGTTCATGCCCGAGAACAGGCTCGTCCGGGCGAACTTGCTCACCCCGGTGATGAAGCTGAACTCGATGTGGGCGTCGCTGTCCTTGAGGGTCGAGTAGAGCCCGCGCAGATCGTCACGGTTCTCCCGCGCCCGTTCCGGATCCTCCAGGGCGTCGAGGATCGGCTTGTCGTACTCGTCCACCAGCACGACGACCCTCTGTCCCGTCCGCTCGTGAAGCGCCTCGAGAAGGTAGGCGAAGCGCTCGGGGGCATCGGAATATCCGGATTGCAGGCCCGATCGCCTTTCAACGGCATCGAGCTGGGCCGCGATGTTGCGGTCGAGATAGCCCGGCCGCTTGAAATTGCCCCGGCCGAAGCTCAGACGCACCACCGGATGCCGCACCGACCAGTCCCACTGACCGTGGACGGCGAGCCCCTCGAACAGCGCCTCGCTGCCCTCGAACAGCTCCTTCAGGGTGTCGACGAACAGGCTCTTGCCGAACCGCCGCGGCCGCGACAGGAAATGGTGGGTGCCTTCGTCGACCAGTCGTTTGGCGTAGCCGGTCTTGTCGACGTAGTAGTGCCCGTCCTCGCGGATCCTGCGAAAGGTCTGGATGCCGATCGGGAGCTTGCGTCGATCCATGAACCGGCCTTTCCCGGGCCGCGCCTCCGGCCGGCCCGATGCGGGCGCCGGAACCGCGCCCTTGCCGCGCGCCGCCATCGCGGGCGAACGCGCCGGGCAACCCGCCCGGCCACTCTAGCGGAGGCGGCCGCGAACTCAAGGAATTCCTGTCGCGCGACCGGGACGATCCCACGCTCGCCGATCGCGGCCGGTCCGGACAGGAACGTTTTCTTGTCGTGACCGAGTGCCGGTGGCGGGCGCGGATACGCCTGCCATGCGATCAGGATCCGCTTCCCGAGGTCTGAACCAGACCCCCGGGCGACGAAATGCGCTCCCGAACGACCCGCCGGACAGGCCCGGTTCACCTGTCGCCTGACAAAAGACCAGCCCCGGCCGGGAACCCGAAGCGCCGACCAAACCGGGCGTGGAATCGCCCCGACCGGACGGTCCGCGGGTTGCGGCGGCGGCGGCGGCGCGCTAGACTGCGCCGGTCGAAGCCGCAACGGCGTCCGCGACGGGGCCATAGCTCAGTTGGGAGAGCGCTTGAATGGCATTCAAGAGGTCAGGGGTTCGACTCCCCTTGGCTCCACCAGACGGCCGAAAGGCCCGGCCGCCGCGGCCGGGCCTTTCCTTCGCGGGCGCATGACGGCGAACGCCGCGGACGTCCTGGGCGACCTCGTCGCCGCCAACCGGATCCTCGCCCGCGAGAACGTGGTCGACGCCTTCGGGCATGTCAGCGCGCGCCAGCCCGAGCGCCCCGACCGCTACCTGATGTCGCGGTCGCTGAGCCCGGGCCTCGTCTCCCGCGACGACATCATGGAGTTCACGCTGGACGGCGAGCCGGTCGGCGGCGACGGCCGCAAGCCCTACGCGGAACGTCACATCCACGGCGCGATCCTGGAGGCGCGGCCCGACGTCGGCTCGGTGGTCCACAACCATTCCGAGGCGGTGATCCCGTTCGCCGTCACCGGCGCGCCCCTGCGCCCGCTCCTGCACGTGGCGGCGGTCATGGGAGCTTCGGTCCCGGTGTGGGACATCGCGGACCGGTTCGGCGACACCAGCCTCCTGGTGACCACGATGGAACAGGGGCGAAGCCTCGCCGAGACGCTCGGGGGCGCCTCCGTGGTCCTGATGCGGGGCCACGGCTGCGCGGTCGCCGGGCCGGGGATCCGCGAGGCCGTGCTGACCGCCGTCTACACCCAGGTCAACGCCCGCGTGCAGCTTCAGGCGGAGGCGCTGGGAAACGTCCGGTACCTGAGCCCGGGCGAGACCGCCCTCGCCCCGGAGACCCTGACCGGCCCGCTCGCGATCGAGCGCGCCTGGGAGCATCTCGCCCGCCGGGCCGGATGAGCCGGGCCCGCGGGCGGCTTGAAAACCGCCGGCGCCCCACCCATATCACCTTGTCCGGAGGGCGGGCGCGGCCTTCCGCCGGCGCCCGGCGGGAACCGGCCCCGCGCCCGGCCTCCGCGAAGGAGGAGGCAAGGCCATGCTCGGGAACGACCACGCGCCGATGTCCGACCGGGATTTCGCCATGCTGGGCATGGACCGCATCGCCTACGCGCGACCGGTCGCCGACGGCACGCGCTTCGCGATCTGCGCCGCCAACGGCACCCCCCTCGCCACCGTCGACAGCGGCAGGGACGTCGCGCTCGCGGTCATCAGCCAGCACGACCTCACGCCCTTCAGCGTGCACTGACGGCGCACCGGCGGCGTTCAGGCGGCCCTGGTCCTGGAGCGGCCGGCCAGCAGCTCGTGGATCATGTCCTCGTTCGGCGCCGACCGCAGCCGGTCGCAGGTGGCGCGGTCCCTGAGCACCCTCGAGATCCGGCCCAGCACCTTGAGATGGTCGGCCGTCTCGGCGTCGGGAGCGAGCAGGAGGAAGACCAGGTCGACGGGCTCGTCGTCGACGGCGTCGAAATCCACCGGGTCGTCGAGGCGGGCGAAGCAGGCGTAGAGCCTGTCGAGGCCCGCGAGCTTGCCGTGCGGCACCGCGACCCCGGCGCCGACGCCGGTCGTGCCGAGGCGCTCGCGCTCGCACAGGACGTCGAAAACCTCCCTGGCCTGGAGCCCGGTCGCGCCCGCGGCGCGGTCGGCGAGTTCCTCGAGGATCTGGCGCTTGCTCCTGGCCTTGAGCGACAGGACGACCCCGCCGCGTCCGAGAATGTCGGTGATCTCCATCTCCCCCGTCCTTCCGTTCCGGCCGGGCGGCGGCTCCGGAACGCGCGTGCCGGCTGCCACCGGAACCGCGCAGCATAGCACTGCGCGGTGCGCCATCAAGGGCCGTTCCCGCGCGGACCGAAGAGCATTTTTGTCGTGACCGAGTGCCGGTGGCGGGTGCGGATCCGCCTGCCGCGCGATCAGGAGCTGCCTCCCGGGGATCGAACCGATGTCCGGACGACAGAATTCGCTCCCGAACGACCCGCCGGGCAGACCCGGTTCATCCGGCGCCGGACAGGAAACCGGCACTGACGCCCTGCGCCCCGTCCCCGGCACGCCACGTCTTCGCCAGTGTCGGCATGATCGTGTCCCCCGCTCCCGAACGGCGGTTGCCGCCACGCCCCGGGCCTGCGGAGTTTCCGGCCGGAAACTCCCGCTTCGCCGGACGCCGGTCGCGAACGCGGGCGCCGCTCAATGCAGCGGGACGCTCTCGAAGACCTCGTCCAGCGTTCCCGCGTCGAACGCCTTCGCGCCCCAGATCTCCAGCTCCTCGGAAGTCGCGGCGTCGATCCGCGCCTCCGCCTCCGGCGGCAGTTCGCCGAAACGCCGTTCCAGCCCGATGCGCAGCATCTTGGCCACGCCCTCGGCACGCCACGTCTCCGCCAGTGTCGGCATGATGACCTCCTTCAAGTGCGATTCGCCCTTCGGCATCAACTCGTCGACCTCGGCACGATCAAGGTCGTGGACAACGGAAACATAGTGCCAGATCTGCTGTCCAAGCAAGTGGTTCCCGTCGGGGCTGGAAAGGCTCTCCAGGATGTCGCGCAGAACCTCCCCCGGCATCCGTCCGGCCGAGGAGAGCTTCAGCGCGCCCAGCCCCGCCCGCAGAAGCGCATCCTCCGAAAGCCGCTCGAACGGAATGTCCCCGAGGTTGCACACGACGCAGGACAGGTTTCTCGCGAGCGACGACAGTTCCCCGGGCGCGTCGTCCATGCCCGGCAGCGAGGTCGGCACATTCCATCGCCCGCTGCCGTGATAGACGACCAGGGGGATGACCAGCGGCAAGGGCTGCGCGTCACGCTGGCGCTCGATGCGGTCCCAGAGAGCCATCATGTAGTGCGCGATCTGGAAGCGCGTTTTCCGCTCGGCGGTGCTCTTGTGCTCGAGAAGGACGTAGGCGGTGGACGGCGTCCCCCGGAGCAGGTCCACCTCGTACAGGCCGTCGCTGTGGAGGGCCCGGAGTTCGTCGTCGAGGAAGGTCCCGTCCGCCGGCCGCGCCGGCCTGTCGGAGAAGTGGGCCGTGTACGCGGCGGGAAGCAGGTCGCGGATCATCCGGTCCGCCATCAGCGGATCCTGCGAAAGGGCCCGGAACAACCGGTCGTGCGGTGTCGTCAGATCGGCCATGGTGCCCCCTCGGAAACGCCCCGCCACGTCGGCGCGGCCTTGCGGTCTCGCTGTCTCGCTGTCTCGCTGTCTCGACATTGGTTCGTAGCATGTATGAAAAGGGAATACAAGAGGAATATATGGATCCTTGGGGAAAAATTTTTTTGTCGTGACCGAGCGCCGGAGACGGGTGCGGATCCGCCTGCCACGCGATCAGGATCCTGTGCCGTTCTCACGTCCTGTTCCCGGGGCACGAACCGGCGCCCGGACGACGAAACGCGTTCCCGAACGCCCCGCCGGACAGGCCCCGTTCACCCGTCGCCAGGCAGGAAACCGGCCCTGCGCGCGGCCCCCGCGGCGGCGCGCCGCATCCGGCGGCGGCGGGACGAGGACGGGATCCGCATTTCCTCCCGGTACTTGGCGACGGTGCGCCGCGCGATCCCGATCCCTTCCGCCCCGAGCGCCGCCGCGATCCCGTCGTCGGTCGTCGCGTCGGTTTCCGCGGCGACGATCGCCCGGATGCGCTCGCGGACGGCCTCGGCCGAACGGTTCCCCCGCCGGAGGCCGGCCGCGAACAGCCGCCGCATCTCGAACACGCCGTCCTCGGTCGCGAGATACTTGTGGGCCACGGCCCGGCCGACCGTGCTTTCGTGCATGCCGACGGCGGCGGCCACGGTCCGCATCGTCAGCGGCTCGAGGCGCGCCGGGCCGTGCTCGAGGAACGCCTCCTGGCGGGAGACGGCTTCGGCGGCCACCCTGAGGAGCGTCGCGCCCCGGCGGTCGATGGCGCGGACCAGCCAGTCCGCGGAGCGCAGCTGTCCGCGGACGAACTCCCGGTCCTCGCCGGCGCGCAGGCGCCGGCGCATCCGCGCGTAGTGGTCGCGGTCGACCGCGACCGCCGGCACGGCGCCGTCCTCGAGCTCGGCGCGCCAGACGCCGCGGACGCGGCGCACGCGCACGTCCGGGACGACCGCGGGCGCGACGTGGTGCCCGAAGCCCGAGGCCGGCCGCGGATCGAGGGCCGTGATTTCCGCGATCCGTTCCAGAAGCTCGGCCTCCCCGAGGCCCGAGAGCGCGCCGAGGCGCGCGAAGTCGCGCTCGGCGAGCAGTTCGAGATTGTCGAGAACGGTCCGGACGGCGCCGTCGAGCCGTCCCTTGCGGTCGAGCTGGATGGCGAGGCAGTCGCCGAGGGACCGCGCGAACACGCCCGCCGGATCGAGCGCGCGGCACTTGCCGAGGACCGTCTCGACCTCTTCGGCGCCGCGGCCGAGACCGGCGGCGACCGACGCCGGATCCTCGTCCAGCCGCCCGTTCTCGTCGAGCATGCCGACGAGCCGGAGCGCGATCCCGCGTTCCGCCGGGTTCCGGAAATCCGCGTTGACCTGGCGCGCCAGATGGTCCCGGAGCGACGGTCCCGGCTGGGCGACGCTCTCGATGTCCGGACCTTCGGAAGCCGCCGCGGGGGCGCGAGCCGCCCCGCGCTCGAGGGCGCGGCGGACGGAGCCCTGCGGATCCTCGAGAAAGGCGTTGCGGTCGAGTTCGCGGGCGGCATGCGCGAACAGTTCGGCGCCGGGCATCCGCAGAAGCCGGAGGCACAGCAGGCGGAACCGCGGCATCGCCGCCGCCGTCAGGCGCGGCGCGACCCGCCCGCCGAGGGACGCGCCCGGCGCCGGCCCGGCGGCGCCGCTAGAGCCGGACCCTGTCGCCGAGATAGACCCGCCGGACATCGTCGTGATCGATGATCTCCTCGGGCGTGCCGCGCATCAGCACGGTGCCGGCGTGGAGGATGTAGGCGCGGTCGACGATCGCCAGGGTGTCGCGCACGTTGTGGTCGGTGATCAGGATGCCGAGGCCGCGCTCGCGGAGCTGGATGACGAGGCTGCAGATGCCGTCGACCGCGATCGGGTCGATCCCCGCGAGGGGCTCGTCGAGAAGCATGTAGCTGGGGCTGGCCGCGAGGGCGCGGGCGATCTCGACGCGCCGCCGCTCGCCGCCGGACAGCGAGAGTGCCGGCGTCCGCGCGAGATGGCTTATGGAGAACTCTCCCATGAGGGCCTCGAGGCGCTCCTCCCGCCTGTCGGGATTGCCCTCGGTCACCTCGAGGACGGCGCGGATGTTGTTCTCGACGGTCAGGCCCCGGAAGATCGAGGCTTCCTGCGGCAGATAGCCGATGCCGAGGCGCGCGCGGCGGTGCATGGGGAGGGTGGTGACGTCGTGGCCGTCGAGCGTCACCGAACCGTAGTCGGGCGCGACCAGCCCGGTCGCGATGTAGAAGCTGGTGGTCTTGCCGGCCCCGTTCGGTCCCAGGAGGCCGACGACCTCGCCGCGCCCGAGGTCGATGCCGACGTCCCTGAGCACGGGCTTGCGCCCGAAGAACTTGCCGACGCTGTGCAGCTGCAGGCCGGAACTGGCGGCGACCAGCGTCGGCCCGCCGGCGACTCCGTCGCCCGCGCCGTCCCCGCTGGCCGGCTCCCGCGCGCCCGGGGATCCGCGCCGGGGGTCCGGAGGGGCTGAAGACCGTCGGGTCAAGGCACGGAAACCTCTCGAAAGAACGCTCGGTCGCGACCGAGCGTAGCACGGATCCCCCCGGTCTTGAACCCGTCGACGGCCGGCCGCGAGGAGCGGCGGGTCTCGACGGCGGCGAAGCGGCCCCCGGCGCGGGAGCGCCGCCGCCGGGCGCGGCCGCCCGGCCGGCCCGCCCTTCCCGCCGGACCTCCCGGCCCCGGGACGGTTGGGGGACGGTTCGCCCTCTTGACGCGCGACCGGCAAGGCGCGAGGACTCCGGGCCTGCAACAACCGCCTGGAGACGCATCGTGAGAATCATTTGCGGGATATCGCTGCTGTCCGCCGTCCTTCTGACGGCGCCGGCCGCCGCCGGGGATCTGTCGGTCGAGGTCGGCGGCATCCGTTCGGCCGACGGCACCGTGAACGTCGGCCTGCACGCAGAGACCGCCGGCGTCCGGTTTCCCGGGGAGAACGGCATGATCGCCGGCAGCTGGCGGCAGGCCCGAATCGGCAGCCTGCAGGTCGTGTTCGCCGGCCTGCCCGCGGGCCGCTACGCCGTCGCCGTCCACCACGACGAGAACGGCAACGGCGAACTGGACACCAACCTGATCGGCCAGCCCGTCGAGGGCTACGGATTCGCCAACGACGCCATGGGCTTCATGAATCCTCCAGAGTTCGCCGAGGCGTCGGTCGAGGTCGGCGACAAGCCGGTCTCCATCACCGTCAATCTGGGATACTAGGCGGTGCTCGCCCGCAGGGAGTTTCTCGCCGCCTCGGCCGCGGCGGCCCTGGCGGCGCCGGCGGCGCGCGTCGCCGGCGCCGGCGACGCCCCGGCGCCGGAGCATGCCGGAGACCCCCGGTTCCTGGGCTGGCGGACGCCCCGGACCGACCGCTTGGACTGCGCGGAACTGGTCGTCGAGGGAGAGTTGCCGAGCGGCCTGCAGGGCGTCCTGTGGCGCAACGGCCCGGCGGCCCACTTCCGCCACGGCCTCCGCTACCGTCACTGGTTCGACGGCGACGGCATGATGCAGGAGTTCCGCTTCGCGGGCGGCCGCGTCTCCCACCGCGCGCGCATGATCGCGACGCCGAAGCTGCGCCGGGAGGACGCGGCGGGCAAGCGCCTCTATCCGGCCTTCGCGACCCCGGTCGGGAACGGTCCGCCCCTGCGCCGCGCCGACGACATGAACGCCGCCAACATCTCGGTTCTCGATCACCACGGCGAACTGATGGCGCTCTGGGAAGGCGGCTCGGCAAGCCTCCTCGACCGGGAGACGCTGGCGTGGACCGGCTTCAAGTCATGGGGCGACGGCCTGCAGGGGCTGCCGTTCACCGCGCATCCGAAGATCGACGCCGACGGCACTCTCTGGGCTTTCGGCTACGCGCCGCTGCCGAGACCCACGCTCCTGCTCTACCACGTCTCGGCGGACGGCCGCCCGGTCAAGACCGCCGCCGTCCCGGTGGCGCCGATGAGCATGGTGCACGATTTCGTGGTCACGCGCCGCCGCCTGGTCGTCGTGATGCCGCCGTTCGTCCATCGCCACGGCGCCGGCGACACGGTTCTCGATTCCCACGTCTGGGAACCGGAGCTGGGAACCCGCGTTCTCGTGGTGTCGAAGGACGACTTCGCGGACAGGCGCTGGACGCAGCTGCCGGCGGGGTTCGGTTTCCACCACGGCAACGGGTGGGAGGAGGCCGACGGAACGATCCGCTTCGACCATTGCCTGGCCTCCGACGCGACGCTCGTCACGTCGGTTCTGCGCGACGTCATGCGGGACGAGCTGCATCCGGCCGGAAACCCGCGCTACGCCGCTTTCGCGCTCCGCCCGAACGGCCGCGCCGAGTTGCTGGAGCGGGGCCGGGAGGCGGAGTTTCCCCGCGTCGCGCCCGCCGTGGCCGGGCGCCGCAACCGTTACGTCTACACGCTGGGAACCGCATCGGGGGCCGCATGGTTCCTGAGGTCGGTCGAGAAGCGCGACCTCGAGGGCGGCGGCGTCGCGGGTTTCGACTTCGGGGACGGCTTCATCGCCGAGGAGCACGTCTTCGTGCCGTTTCCGGACGCGGCGGCGGAAGACGACGGCTGGCTGGTGGGAGGCTTTCTCGCTTGGAAGCGCGGCGTCAGCGGCGTCGCGGTGTTCGATGCCCGCCGCGTGTCCGACGGGCCCGTGGCCCGCGCCTGGCTGCCCTACCCGCTGCCGCTCGGCCTGCACGGCCAGTTCAGCCCCGCGTGAAGCGGCGCCGGAAGTCCGGCGCGCGGGGAGTCGCCGCCCCCGGTCCGGTTCGGCGCGCCGCCGCGGCCGGGCACGGGCGAGACGTTCGCGCACTTTCCCGTCGCCCGGGGCGACCACGTGCTGGCCGACCGGGGCTACTCGACCGCCGCGGGCCTTGCGCACGTGGCGGTCGCGGGCGGTCACGTCACGGTGCGGGTGAACACCGGAGCGCTGCCGCTCCGAACGACCGATGGCGCGCCGTTCGACCTGCTGGCAGCGGTCGGCTCGCTGAGGCGCGCCGGGGCCGTGCGGTCCTGGCAGGCGGTGGCGGTCGGGGACGGCATCGCGGTGCCGGGGCGCGTGTGCGCGATCCGGAAGACGCGGGAGGCGATCGGGATCGCGCACCACAAGCTGCGCGAGACGGCGGCGCGGAAAGGCAATCGGGTGCAACTGCAGACCCTGGAGTTCGCGCGCCACGTCATCGTGTTCACGACCTTCCCCGAAGCGGGCTTCACCGCCGCCGAGGTTCTCGAATGGTACCGCGTCCGCTGGTCCGTTCCGTCCGCAACGGACGGAGCCTGGTGCCGCAGTCACGAGACAGAACCTGAGAATGGTACAGGACGAGGGGGGGGGCCCCCCTCGCCCTGAGAGTTTTTTAAGTAACTTTCAAGTAAGTTTTTCCGATTTACGCAGAACATCTGTGTTGCGGCTTGACCCCGAAATCTGATCGACTACAGTCGCCGGTTGCACAACAACCCGCGTCTTGCGGTTGCGGCTTGACCCCGAAATCTGATCGACTACAGTTCCAAGCGTGACGTCCGCGCCCTTGATCCTGTTGCGGCTTGACCCCGAAATCTGATCGACTACAGTCACCGAGTGCGCCGGCAGGTCGAGGCCGCGCGTTGCGGCTTGACCCCGAAATCTGATCGACTACAGTGGGCCCTTCTCGCATAACCCGGTAAAACGCGTTGCGGCTTGACCCCGAAATCTGATCGACTACAGTGTACTTGCCTTTACTTGAGAGTACTTGACAGTTGCGGCTTGACCCCGAAATCTGATCGACTACAGTCGCGCTCGAGAAGCTCCGTCGCCCGCGCTTGTTGCGGCTTGACCCCGAAATCTGATCGACTACAGTCCTCCCCGTCGCTTTCCGCAAGACGTGGAAGTTGCGGCTTGACCCCGAAATCTGATCGACTACAGTGAACACGATCGCGGAGACCGGCCAGTACTTGTTGCGGCTTGACCCCGAAATCTGATCGACTACAGTGCTGCTCGTTGCGGAAGGTCTCGGCCATGGGTTGCGGCTTGACCCCGAAATCTGATCGACTACAGTCCCTCCGTCTGCGCGGCCTCCGCCCGTCGGGGTTGCGGCTTGACCCCGAAATCTGATCGACTACAGTAACGCGAACCAGTGCGTGTTGCCGGTGCCGGTTGCGGCTTGACCCCGAAATCTGATCGACTACAGTTGGGGCAGCCGCAAGGAAATCCTGGTCGACGTTGCGGCTTGACCCCGAAATCTGATCGACTACAGTCCGTCATCGTTTCTCTCCTTGCTGGGGCGGGTTGCGGCTTGACCCCGAAATCTGATCGACTACAGTTCCCCGCCGATGCGGGCGGTGATGAAGCCGGTTGCGGCTTGACCCCGAAATCTGATCGACTACAGTAAAAAAATCCGGCGAGGGTATGGACAAAGGGTTGCGGCTTGACCCCGAAATCTGATCGACTACAGTCAGTCCAGCCGTGCCACGATCCCATCGTGTGTTGCGGCTTGACCCCGAAATCTGATCGACTACAGTCCGCCGAGCAGGCCGCGCGCCTGTTCGGCGAGTTGCGGCTTGACCCCGAAATCTGATCGACTACAGTTGCTGGGTCATGCTTTCTCTCCCTGTTTGAGTTGCGGCTTGACCCCGAAATCTGATCGACTACAGTGCGGCCATTTTCCTGTTGCGGTCCTGGAGGGGTTGCGGCTTGACCCCGAAATCTGATCGACTACAGTACTTCACGGCGGGCGACAACCGGTACTTCCGTTGCGGCTTGACCCCGAAATCTGATCGACTACAGTAAACCGTGGCCGTCGAACTTGACGACGACCGTTGCGGCTTGACCCCGAAATCTGATCGACTACAGTGTTCTCTGCCGTGTACTGCCTGACGTCCGGGTTGCGGCTTGACCCCGAAATCTGATCGACTACAGTGCGGCCATTTTCCTGTTGCGGTCCTGGAGGGGTTGCGGCTTGACCCCGAAATCTGATCGACTACAGTACTTCACGGCGGGCGACAACCGGTACTTCCGTTGCGGCTTGACCCCGAAATCTGATCGACTACAGTAAACCGTGGCCGTCGAACTTGACGACGACCGTTGCGGCTTGACCCCGAAATCTGATCGACTACAGTGTTCTCTGCCGTGTACTGCCTGACGTCCGGGTTGCGGCTTGACCCCGAAATCTGATCGACTACAGTCAGTCCCAGACCGAGCCGACGGCCGCGGGCGTTGCGGCTTGACCCCGAAATCTGATCGACTACAGTCCTCCGAGGCATCCAGGATGTGGGCCACCGGTTGCGGCTTGACCCCGAAATCTGATCGACTACAGTCAAGCGGACGGGGACCGATGAAGGCGTGCGTGTTGCGGCTTGACCCCGAAATCTGATCGACTACAGTTATTTCGCGTTGAAGCCGGCGCGGTTCAGGGTTGCGGCTTGACCCCGAAATCTGATCGACTACAGTGAAAACCGTTCTGCGTCCTCACAAGCCATGGTTGCGGCTTGACCCCGAAATCTGATCGACTACAGTTCGCTTCTGCGTCTGGCGATCGCCCGCGTCGTTGCGGCTTGACCCCGAAATCTGATCGACTACAGTAGGTGGAGCAGGTACTTGTCCTCCCCGTGCGTTGCGGCTTGACCCCGAAATCTGATCGACTACAGTCCCAGTATGACGACTTCCAGCGCGCGGTCAGTTGCGGCTTGACCCCGAAATCTGATCGACTACAGTGGCGGAGGCCAAACGCATCGTTTACGGGGAGTTGCGGCTTGACCCCGAAATCTGATCGACTACAGTCCGCTTGGCAAATTCGATGGAAAGGTCGTGCGTTGCGGCTTGACCCCGAAATCTGATCGACTACAGTGAAGTCGTCGCCGGCCCCACTGCACCGGCGGGTTGCGGCTTGACCCCGAAATCTGATCGACTACAGTTGCTTGGCCTGCCAATAGAGTGCCGTCCCGGTTGCGGCTTGACCCCGAAATCTGATCGACTACAGTATGGCCCGCCGCCTGACAACTAGCCGAGCCGTTGCGGCTTGACCCCGAAATCTGATCGACTACAGTTCGCGCGGTCTGCGCGTCCTGTCGTCGCCTGTTGCGGCTTGACCCCGAAATCTGATCGACTACAGTTAGGTGCAGACGCCGGTGGTGCCGATGCGGGTTGCGGCTTGACCCCGAAATCTGATCGACTACAGTACACGCTCGCCGCGCTTGGTGTGGTCGTCGGTTGCGGCTTGACCCCGAAATCTGATCGACTACAGTCGGACTCTCCCCCCAATTGGGAGGCGGTCTGTTGCGGCTTGACCCCGAAATCTGATCGACTACAGTGAAGTCGTCGCCGGCCCACTGCACAGGCGGGTTGCGGCTTGACCCCGAAATCTGATCGACTACAGTTGCTTGGCCTGCCAGTAAAGCGCGGTGCCGGTTGCGGCTTGACCCCGAAATCTGATCGACTACAGTCAACTGGAAGCGAGGGAGATACCACCTTCTGTTGCGGCTTGACCCCGAAATCTGATCGACTACAGTCGGACAAATCGTGCTGGTTGCGATCGAGGCGTTGCGGCTTGACCCCGAAATCTGATCGACTACAGTCCGGTCCAGGTTGTCCTTGCCGGCGTATGCCGTTGCGGCTTGACCCCGAAATCTGATCGACTACAGTCCGCGGCGGCGTCATCGCGCTTCTGTTTCAGTTGCGGCTTGACCCCGAAATCTGATCGACTACAGTCGAGCGTGTCCAAAGCCGCCGCAGCCTCTCGTTGCGGCTTGACCCCGAAATCTGATCGACTACAGTCAGACCTCCCGTCAGGCGTTCACGCTGCCAGTTGCGGCTTGACCCCGAAATCTGATCGACTACAGTCCATCACCGCGGTCCTCGAACTCCCGTACCAGTTGCGGCTTGACCCCGAAATCTGATCGACTACAGTGGCGCGGCAGAAGAAGAGCGCGTGAGCGTGGTTGCGGCTTGACCCCGAAATCTGATCGACTACAGTTTCGCGGCATCCGGGACGATGAGCTCGATCGTTGCGGCTTGACCCCGAAATCTGATCGACTACAGTGGTCTGCTGGTGGAGCCGGCCCCTGCGGGCGGTTGCGGCTTGACCCCGAAATCTGATCGACTACAGTTTCCGGGGATCGAGCGTCAGCGTGACGAACGTTGCGGCTTGACCCCGAAATCTGATCGACTACAGTCACCTTCGCGACTTGGCCATGCTCGAGGCGGTTGCGGCTTGACCCCGAAATCTGATCGACTACAGTCGGCGATGTTCTTGGCCTGCTTGAGCTTGTGTTGCGGCTTGACCCCGAAATCTGATCGACTACAGTCGCGCCGATCACGGACAGATCGTCGGCGTAGTTGCGGCTTGACCCCGAAATCTGATCGACTACAGTGCTGGTCGAAAGGAAGGCGAAATGGCCGCTGTTGCGGCTTGACCCCGAAATCTGATCGACTACAGTTCAATCCTGAAAGGGCGATCGCCGCCCGGAGTTGCGGCTTGACCCCGAAATCTGATCGACTACAGTTGATCGCGTTCGACGAGGCGGGGGCGTTGAGTTGCGGCTTGACCCCGAAATCTGATCGACTACAGTGACCTGGGATCGCATCCGCCGCCGTGCGTGGTTGCGGCTTGACCCCGAAATCTGATCGACTACAGTGAATTCGTCCAGCCCGCCGGCGGCGAACGAGTTGCGGCTTGACCCCGAAATCTGATCGACTACAGTCCCGTGCGACCCCGAAATCTGATCGACTACAGTCCCGTGCGACCCAAGCCCTTGAAATATCGAGGGCTTGGGCGTGTGCGGGGTTCCCAAATCCAAGGCATCGTTATCAGAAGAGTACCAACTGCTCCGGATTTTTTCTCGACCCTCGACGACTGTTATCCGAGAAATGCACTATATCACGGTACTGCCTGTCCGTGAAATTCAGAATCTGGATATCCCCCTTTTGCGGCAAGTTTCTCTCAATCCGGTTCAAGCGTGACCTAAACGCCTCCTTGCCATCCACGAAGCGTGCGTAGACCGAAAATTGGCTTCGCTCGAATCCTTCGTTTAGCAGGAAGTTGCGGAACGCCGTTGCCGCTTTGCGTTGCGGTTTGGTTTCCGTGGGCAAATCGAACATCACGAGCATCCAGATGAGTCTGTACCCCGACAGAAACGCGATAGGGCGGCTCAAACGCCAATTCCTGCCAAACTCAACGGATCCGGCGGGCGTGGCAGAGCCAGTGTGAGTTTTCCCGACTCGAAGCTCTGTCCCAAGGATGTGGCGAGTTTGCCTAGTGCGACAGAGACCGGAGTAAGCCCGTCTCCAAGAGGCAGATCGACCGCAATTAGGCGAGCCAGAACCTTTTTTGCGGTCGGGTCAACCTTGCCACCACCGGTTCGCGATAGCGTTCGAACAGCGCAATCGACCAGTGGCCTGAACGGTTCCATCAGGTCGTCAGCCAAAGCAAAGGCATTGTTTCGATTCGAGTGGTGCAGCCCGATGCTTGGATGCAATCCAGAAGCGACGACGGCGCGAGCGGTTGCTGCTCGGAGAACGGTGTAGCCGTAATTCAAAAGAGCGTTGTTTCCCCCTCCCAAAATATCACGACGAAAATTTTTTCCCATCATTAGAGGCCAATAGATACGGGCAGCTTGTGCTTCTATGTTCGTGCCGTCACCAGAGGTAACTCTGCGGGCCATCATCTCAAGCGGGGCGGATGATTCACCGGCAGCAGAAATCGCGGCCGCCTGCATTCGCACCTTGGAAGTCACGATTTGCTTCCAGGCTCGCTTGCGTAGTGGGGCCTTGGATTGCCACTGCGCCCGTAGCCGAGCGCCTTGAGCGTGGTGTCCCTCGAGAGGCATCACGACGGATCGGGGTGCGTGGTTCGCTCCACACAACACCACTGGTGCGCCTCGGTTCGCCAGCTCGACAAGGAGCGAGGCAGTCAAAGTCGTGCCATGGCCATGCACGATCACGCCAGCTATCTGATCAAGTGGTGTGCGTCCAATTTCGTTTCCATTTTCGGAGACTTTCAAGAATCCACGGTCGCGCGACAGATGTCTCCCATCGGTAGAAATATCGATGATCTGATCCACCGAATTTCCTTTTGTTCGTTGCCCAATTCTGACGAGTCAAAAACGAGGGGGACCAGGGTCTCGCAGGCGCCCGATGTCGTCGACGAACACCCGGCGAAGGCGGCTGTTCACGATTGTCCTGCTCCCCATTTGAATCAGATTGAAAGCATCTTTCTGGTCGCGGTTGCGTGCATCCGCGTTGGCTTCCGTGTGAGGGGCAAGGAATAGGCCATTGGGTAGATCCAATTTTTGAACATAGCAGATCAATTCTTGACTATCTCTCTCGAGTTTGACCATGTCACGCTTGAAAATCTGCAAGATTCTTTTGGCAGCCGGATGAGGCTTCTGTTCAAGACCAGTGTTGGCTTGAAATGTCGTTATAACCTGTGCCTTGACTTTACCATCCGGCATTCGCCAAAGTTCGTAGCAGTGGTTGCTATCGCCCTTGTACGCCTTTATGGGGGTGTCGCTTGGTCCGTTAATTTCAACCCTTGCGCTGGATTGCAGACTCTCGATCAGCCGAACCCGCCGGATGCCTTGATAAGGTCCAGGCTGCAGGCTGAAGTCCTTCAGGGCTTCCTCAAAGTCCTTTCCTTCCTTGCCCGCTGTGACCACTTCCAGGGCCGCCCGAAGTTGCGGGTCACGGATGTTCTTGCCCTTTTTGGTGACCAAGAGGTCTTTGGGCTTCAGCGACGTCAAAGGAGTTCGGCTCACGACCTCGGTCTCGTCGACGATGCCATAAGCTGTGTCGTTGTGGAGTTGTCCTGTCGTGCTGTCACGTCCTTTTCCTCGCTCCTTGAGGCCTATTCGCCCGTGGTCGGTCCTATGGCTGACGACGATCCTCTCCAACTGAATCCGAAGGTCACTGCGGAAATTCTCCCATGGTGGCGATGTGTCGCGAGCGATTTCCTCGGCAGACCGGCCCGCTTCCTCTTCTTGGCCAGCGGCTTGACTAATCCGGTTAAGGAGACCCCGGTCGGTGGCGCCAACGACGGCCGCGTCGATGGCGTGATGCCGGTGGTCGGTACGGTTCTTGGCCTTGTTGGCACCTTGGGCATGATCAGGCAGGAGGCTGTTCAGCCCCCAGTGGCGACGCAGCATTTCGGTCAACCGCCCGGTTACCGTCCAGACATGACCCCCCTCTGTGTATAACGTTTCAAGATAACTCCCCGATATTCTCGCAAGATATTGGGTATCCACCAACGCTCGATTGAGGAAATCTCGTTCGCCTTTGAAGCGTTCCATAGCGTCAGGGCTAAATCTCCAGCGCTTGTTATCGGGCAGGTTCTTCAAGTTGGCTTCGATGACATTCCAACGTTCGGTGGTTCCCCACGCCTCCCAAGGGGTCGATTTGCGTTTTTCCCTGTTGGCTTCTCGTAGACACAGGGTTTTATTCGCAGGGCTGTCGTCGAGCGTGCGCGAATAAGGCAGAATGTGGTCCACGTCGCACGAACCATCGAAAAGCATGGTTGCCGAAATGACCTTGCCGGTGTAAGGGCAATGTCGTGGGACGGCGGGGCCCAATTCTTCCCAAAGCCTTAGAAGGAGACGATTCAATCCGGTGTCCTTCTGGTCCAATTCCTCGAGTTTTTTGCTTCTCTTTATTGCTGCTTCTGTCATTGATTTTATTGTTTTCTCATATTTTATCTTCTTTTCTTTTGACTGTTTCAGTTCCCTAGCCAATTCCACCACGATTTGATCGGGTTTCCCATGAACCTGAATGATCTTGTTGATCAGGCGACGCAACTGGTTGAGACCGATATGCACCGTGGGATTGGTGATGCGACCAAATCTTGTGATGTCGTCGTCCTCGGGATTTTGTGTTCCGGGGATGACATGTCTGTCCAAGACCTCGCCATAGTAGGGTAGCTGGTCCAATATCTCTCCGGTACGGGTGTCGGAGTGGTGCCAACCGGACGCCTTCACGGCTTCCGCGTACGTGACGACATCGTTCTCAAGCTGCTCGAATAGGCGTTTCGTTGCCGTCAGACCGAGTCGTCCGTATCCTTCGGGAAGAGGCGCGTCGGCAGTTTCCCGCGCACGGTTCTCATCGATTTCGTGAGTGTGCTTCAGCCATTCCACTAACTCTCGGTGGCTTGCCTCGCTTTGAACATCCCTGATGCGACGCACCACGTCCCATTGTGCGTCGAGGTCAAGTTTCGACCATTTGGGGGCCGAAGCGACCGGGATGCGACAGACTTGCTCTTACCGGGTCGCAATCGATGGCGTCACGCACGTTCGTCTGGAGAGTGAAGCGTTGGTTGTCCCGCAGCTTCAGCACCTTTGCCAAGGCTACCAGTTTCATTTTCATTGACGATGGAGACTTTGTGTGCTTCTTGTTGTCAAGAGAGAATACGATCTTGTTACGCTCATCCAGTGTCAATGCCCGTGTTTTGCGCCCGTCTTCAGTTACCCGCAATTGGTTCACGGTCTCGTACAACACACGCCTTTGAGTGAGGGGATGCGCTCTGGGCAATCTCTTTTCATCCGTGAAAGCACAGAGACCTACCTCCGGCTCCTTGAGTGGGCGCTGAAAGAAGATTTTTTCGAAGACCAGATCGTGCAGGTCATCCGTCAGCACTTTCGGGTGATACCTTGCCTGTGCATTCCACAATTTTTTGAACTCTTCCTCCAAATGTCTTCGATCTGGGTAGAAGTCATACCCGGCTTCCGCTTCTTTTCCCGTTTCCCGTACGGCCACGTCAAGACGGGTGCGAACGCTTGGCACATGCCGTTGGTCGTCGGCGGCAGCCCTGCGGAGGTGCAGGAATTCCCCATAGGTTCGTGTGTCCTCCTTCATCATCGCAACGTCGAGGCGTGCGGTTCCGGCCTTGATCTTGCCCCCTTCATTCGACGCACGGTCCGTTTTCCGATTGGACTTGAAGCCACGGCGCTGGTTCAGATGGAAGAGCGCACGCCCGAAATGCGTGAGCGGTAGCCTCTTGTCGAGGCCTTCGGCCCTCAACTTGTACGGGTCGAGCGCCACCAGTTCTCTTGCTTCGTTCGGGTCGGCGGGCATGAGACCAGCGTTCACCAGTACCTTCATCAACGCGGTTCTGCGTCGCAGATACCGGTCCCGTCGCCGTCTCATTGATCGAGCCAGCCGACGGTCCACTGCCTTGGAAGTGCCTGATTTGGGGTCGCGGCCGTCGGTAAAAATGCGCACGCCGCCGTCGACCACGCCCGTGACCCTGGCGTCGGAGCCGTGCCCGACGGTTTCATACAGCCACCAGCCAATTGAATTCGTGCCAATATCCAGTCCCAGACGCATGACAATCTCCCGCTTCTGCCGACTCAAAGTTTTCCACCATCTGCGGGCAGATTCAAGTTGACAGCCGCTTTGCTTCACGCTAACATGCTCCTGATCAGATTTCGCGGTCGAGCCGTTAACAAGCTCGAAGAAGCACCACATCGAAAAGGCGGGCTACGGCCCGCCTTTTCCCGTTAGCGCATGTTTCCTTTAGTCGGCGGAGGCTCCCGGTTTGGGACGTCACGAGGATCCCTCGGTTCGCAGTCTGTAGGCGCTATGATTTCTGTTCCGTCAATCTTCCACCAGCACGACGTCACGATCACCTCGAACGGCGATCTGATGCTGTTCGACAACGGCACCTCGGGAGCCTTTCCGCCCGATCCGCCCCGGCCGCTGGACGATCAGGAGAGCCACGCGCTGTGCTTCCGGGTCGGCGGGAAGGCGATGACCGACACCGAGACCTGGCGCTACGGCGGAAACAGCAACCTGCCGTTCTCGCCCTACGTCGGCGGCGTCTGCGAAATGCCGAACGGCGCCGGAAAGACCATGCTGTGCCGCATGATCACCGGCCGGGAAACGGTCGATTCGGGGCGGCTGCGGATCGGCGACACGGTGAAGCTCGGGCTAGCGCTTGCGGTCCGGCCGCGTCTCGGGAAAGAGAACCCCTCGCACGCCGCTCCCCGCGCCGCCGAACAGCCTGCTCACCCCGGTCTGCAGGTCGACTTCCGCCCGCTCGCCGTGCAGCCGGCTGGGCCCGCGGGTGATCCTGACCGATCCCGTCAGCGTGACGATGCCGCTGTCGGCGTCGTAGCTTCCGCGGTCGGCGCGCGCCGTCTCGAGGTCGGTGGAGACGACGACATCGCGGTCGGCGTCGACGCGGTCGACGCGCGTCCCGCCTTCCGGATCCTCGACGACGCGGGCGGTCAGGAGGCTGGCCCTGAGCACGCTGTCGCCGCGCCGGACCGTGGCGTCGCCGCGCGCGACGACGACGCCTTCGCGTTCGCGGTACTCGATGCTGTCGCGCGCGGTGACGCGTTCGGTTCCGGTGACGAGGGAGGGACTGCCGGTCAGCACGAACACCCCGGGGACCACGTCGTAGACGCCGTTCTCCGCGAGCGCCTCCTGGGTCGGCGTGGTGACCTTCACGTCGCCGGCGGCCTCGATGCGCCAGATCTCGCCGCCGGCGCCGGCGCCGCCGTCGCGGTAATGCGCGGTGAGGGTCTCGGCGCGCACCGTGACGTCCCCCTGGACGACCCGCGCGTCGCCCCGGGCGGTGTAGGTCCGGGCCTGCCGGTCCCACTCGATGCCGCTTCGGGCCTCGATCTCGATCGGGGCGTCGCCGGCCTGCCGGGGCAGGCCGATGCCCTGGCCCGCGCCGGGCCCGGCCCAGGCGAGCGTCGCGAGCGCCGCCGCCCAGACCAGCCGCGTTCGCCGGCCGGCGGTCACCGGGCGTCCCCGGAAGCGGAGGCCCGACGGTCGACGACGAGGCGGGCGGGGCCCCGGAACGTCACCCTGGCGCCGCCGTCGCGGATGCCGAACCCCTCCGCCTCGATCGATCCGAGCGGCCCCATGCCGCGCACCGGCGCGTCGCCGCTCGCGGCGTTGGCGGCGAAGTCGATCACCGCGTGGCTGGTGCGGATCTGGTGCCCGCGGTCGCTGGCCAGCTCGACGCCGCCCGAGAGGTGGAAGCGCTCGTCGGAACGCCAGTACATGCCGCGGGGCGCCGACAGTCTCATCCACCCGCCGTCCTCGAGCGCCATGCTGGCCCGCGGCCGGTCGAACCGGAACCCCTCGACGTCGCCGTCGACCTGGACCACGAGGTCGGCGGTCACGAAAAACCTCCGGTTCCGGGAGTCGATTCCGCTGAGGCGGGGGTTGGTCGCCTCGTGCCGTCCCGCGGCGTCGATTCCGGAGAGCCCGGGCAGGACCGGATCCGTGTCGGATTCGAACTCCGGCCAGACGGCGACGAGCAGGGAGAGAAGGACCGCGCAGCAGATCAGCGCGAACTTGGCGAAGGTGACGAGCCCGGAATGCCTCGTCCGCCGCCGCGGCGGGCGCTCCGACGCCGGGGGTTCCGGCCACAGCGCCTCGACGGATCCGGCGCCAGCCGCCGCCATGCCTCAGGAACCCGTCATCCGGAGCACGTCGTGGATGTGGACGATTCCGACGGGCTCGCCGCCGCGCACGACGAAGACGTTGGTGATCTTGCTGTCGTTCATCATCGCGAACACCTGCGCCGCCAGCATGTCGCCGCCGACGGTCTTCGGATTCACGGTCATGACGTCCTCCGCGGCCATGTCCAGAAGGCCGCTCTCGATGTGGCGGCGCAGATCGCCGTCGGTGATCATCCCGGCCAGGGAACCGTCCGCGGCGACCACGCCGACGCAGCCGAATCTCTTGCTGGTCATCTCGAGAACCGCCTGCGCCATCGGCGCCCCGGGGGGAACGGTCGGCATCTCGGGGCCGGAATGCATGATGTCGGAGGCCTTGAGCAGGCGCCGGCCGAGAGTCCCCCCGGGGTGCAGCAGCCGGAAGTCCTCGGGAGAGAACCCGCGGCGCTCGAACAGCGCGACGGCGAGCGCGTCGCCGAGCGCCAGCATCACCGTCGTCGACGTGGTCGGCGCGAGGTCGAGCGGGCAGGCCTCGGGGCTGTCCGGAATCTCCAGCGAGACGTCGGCCGCCCGCGCGAGCGCGCTGCCGGGCCGGGCCGTCACCGACACCAGCCCGATGCCCCGGAACTTGGCGTAGGAGACGAGGTCCGACAGCTCGGACGTCTCTCCGGAGTTGGACAGCGCGACCACGGCGTCGTCCCCGGCGATCATGCCGAGATCGCCGTGGCTCGCCTCGCCGGGATGCACGTAGTGCGCCGGCGCGCCGGTCGAGGCGAGCGTGGCCGCGATCTTGCGCGCCACGTGGCCGCTCTTGCCCATGCCGGTGACGACAATGCGGCCGGCGACGCCCGCGAGCAGGTCGACGGCCCGCGCGAAGCGCCCGTCGAGCCGGCGCGACAGCGCGCGCAGCCCCTCGATCTCGGTCTCGAGCACGCGCCGCGCCGAAGCCAGCGCGGCGGCTTCGGAATCGCGGTCCGGCATCCGTTCCGCGGCATCGGCCATCCCGGAATCCCGCTCCGACCGGGGCCGCCGGCTAGTGCGCGAACAGGTCGCTGTCCCGCCAGCCGGCGAGATCGAGCTCGACCCGATGCGGCAGGAACCCGAAGCAGGCCGCCGCCAGCCCCGCCCGCCCCTCGCGTTCCAGCATGTCGTCGAGGCGCGCCCTGAGGGCGTGGAGGTGGACGACGTCGGCGGCGGCGTACTCGAGCTGCCCCCGGTCGAGCTCGGGCGCGCCCCAGTCCGACGACTGCCGCTCCTTGGACAGGTTCTCGCCGAGAACCTCCCGGCACAGATCCTTGAGACCGTGCTCGCCGCTGAAGGTCCGGGCGAGCCTCGAGGCGATCTTGGTGCAGTAGACGGGCCGGCAGGCCGCGCCGAGATGCCAGCGGATCATGGCGAGGTCGAAGCGCGCGAAATGGAACAGCTTCTCGACGGAGCCGTCCTCCAGGAGGCGGGCGAGGTTGGGCGCCCGCAGGGGCCCCGGCTCGAACTTGACGGCATGCACGCGCCCGTCCTCGCCGCACAGCTGCACGAGGCAGAGCCGGTCGCGGCGCGGATCGAGGCCCATGGCCTCGGTGTCCACCGCCACGCTGGCGCCGAATTCCAGGCCCTCCGGCAGGTCTCCGCGGTGAAGGGTTGGCGTCACGGCATGTCACCCGAACGGCTGGCCGCCCCGCCTCGGCCGCGCGGCGCTCCTGCGGATGGTGCCCAGGAGAAGACTCGAACTTCCACGGCCTTGCGGCCACAGGTACCTGAAACCTGCGCGTCTACCAATTCCGCCACCTGGGCACGGTGGCCGAGGATATGCGCCCTCGGCCCGCGGTTGTCAACCGCGCCGCGCCGCGGCGGCCTTGCCCGCCGGCCGGGGCGGTGGTAAGCGACGGGGGCAACGGGGAGAAGGCCATGGACGCCAGCGTCGATCCGCGGGACATGCGCTACTGCTTTCCGCCCAACCCCAACCCGCGGAAGCCGTCCTACAGGCTCCCTCCCGGGGCGGTGGACACGCATTTCCACGTCTTCGGGCCGCCCGAGATCTTTCCGTGGGCGCCCGCCGGGCAGCGGGTCTACACCCCGCCGGCCGCGCCGCGCCAGCACTACGCCAAGCTCGCCGCGCATCTGGGGATCGACCGCGGCGTGGTGGTCCAGCCGATGGCGCACGGCATGGACAACTCGGCGACGCTCGACGCGATCGCCCGTTCCGGCGGGCGCCTGATGGGGGTGGCGAAGGCGGACGAGAGCTTCACCGACGCGGCGTTCGAGGAGCTGCACGCGGGCGGCATCCGCGGCGTGCGCTTCAATCTCCACGTCGACGCCGGCGGCTCGACCGACAGGCGGATGATGGAGGCGGTGATCGACCGGGTGCGGCCCCTGGGCTGGTCGGTGACGTTCCACGCGCGGGCCCGGGATCTGGTCGAGGAGGCCGGATGGTTCGCCGGGATCGACGCGCCGGTGATCATCGACCACTTCGGGCGGGTGCCGTTCGCCGCCGGCGTCGGCCAGCCGGCGTTCCGGAACCTGCTCCGGCTGGCGCGCGACCGCGAGCGCGTCTACGTCAAGATCTCCTGCATCGAGCGCTGTTCCGGACAGGGGCCGCCCCACGAGGACGCGATCCCGTTCGCGCACGCGCTGCTCGAGGCCGCGCCCGACCGCCTGCTGTGGGGCACGGACTGGCCGCACTCCCAGCGGTTCGAGCTCGGAGAGCAGTGCGACACCGGAGAGCTCGTGGACATGATCCCGGCGCTGGTTCCCGACGACGCTCTGCGGCGCCGGATCCTGGTGGAGAACCCGCTGAAGCTGTTTCCGTTCGACGCGTAGGGCCGGTCAGGCGAGCGCGGGCGCGTCGAGCGTCCGGCAGGATCCGCGGCCGCCGAGCGGCGCGCCGGTGCGACGCTGCAGCTCGTCGAAGCCGATCCCCGCGACGACCTCCCTGGCCTCGAGGCCCGAGGGCGTGACGTCGATGACGGCGATGTCGGTGAAGACGCGGTCGACCGCCCTCCGTCCGGTCAGCGGCAGGGTGCAGGTCTCGACGATCTTGGGGTCGCCGGCGCGCGTGTTGTGGGCCGTCATGACGAAGACCCGGCGGGCGCCGACGGCGAGATCCATGGCGCCGCCGACGGCGGGGACCGCGCCGGCGCCGCCCGTCGACCAGTTGGCGAGATCCCCGGCCGCGGACACCTGGAAGGCGCCGAGGACGCAGACGTCGATGTGGCCGCCCCGGATCATGGCGAAGGAGTCGGCGTGGTGGAAGAACGCGCCGCCCGGGAGCAGGGTGACGGGTTTCTTGCCGGCGTTGATCAGGTCGGGATCGACCTCGTTGCCGCCCGGCTCGGGGCCCATGCCGAGGATGCCGTTCTCGCTGTGGAAGACGATCTCCCGGCCCTCGGGAATGTGGTTGGCGACCGTTTCCGGCATGCCGATGCCGAGATTGACGTAGCTTCCGTCGGCGATGTCCTGCGCCACGCGCCACGCGATCTGCGCGCGCGAGAGCCGTTCCGTCATGCCGTTCTTCCCGGCCGGTAGACGAACCCCCCGGCGATCAGGTCGCGCTCGAGCACGGGCTCGGGAACGGCGACGACCGTGTCGACGAAGATGCCGGGGGTGATCACGTTCTCCGGCTCGATCCCGCCGAGCGGGACGACGCGCCGCGCCTGCACGATGGTGCGGCGCGCCGCCATGCACATGACCGGCCCGAAATTGCGCGCCGCCAGGCGGTAGGTCAGGTTGCCCCAGCGGTCCGCGCGCTCCGCCTTCACAAGCGCGAAATCGGCGTGGAGCGGTTCCTCCAGGACGTACTCGACGCCGTCCACGGTCCGGCGTTCCTTGCCTTCGGCCAGCGGCGTTCCGACCGTCGTCCGGGTGTAGAAACCGCCGATTCCGGCGCCGGCCGCGCGGAGCCGCTCGGCGAGCGTCCCCTGGGGCACGAGCTCGAGCTCGATCCCGCCTTCCCGGTAGAGGCCCTCGAACACCTCCGAGTCGCTCGAGCGGGGGAACGAGCAGATCATCTTCCGCACCCGCCGGTGATGCAGCAGCGCCGCAAGGCCGACGCGGCCGTTGCCGGCGTTGTTGTTGACCACGACGAGCTCGCGGGCGCCGTGGTCGATCAGCGCGTGCACCAGTTCGGTCGGGTTGCCCGACTCGCCGAAGCCGCTCACCAGCACGGTGGCGCCGTCCCCGATGGCGGCCACGGCCTCGCCGACGCTGTCCGCGGTCTTGTCCAGCATGCCGTCCGTCCGCGTCGTCGCGGAGCCGGCGACCGTCGCCCGGCCCGCGGGGAACGGGCGCCGCGCGTCTGCGGGCGGCCCGCGCGCATATTGACCCGGCGGGCCTCCGGGTACAAGTTTCCGGCATGCTGACGGTGTGCCGCGACTGCCGCGCCGAACGCGGCGGAGGCGTCTCCGGATCCTGCCCGGACTGCGGCAGCACCCGGCTGGTGTCGCATGCCGAGCTCGGAGAGCTGTCGATCGCCCATCTCGACTGCGACTCGTTCTACGCCAGCGTCGAGAAGAGCGCGAAGCCGGAACTCCGCGACCGGCCGGTGCTCGTCGGCGGGCGCGGGCGCGGCGTGGTGATGGCGGCCTGCTACGTCGCGCGGCGCCACGGGATCCGTTCGGCCATGCCGATGTCGCGGGCGCTGAGAGCCTGCCCGGACGCCGTCGTGATCGCCCCCGACATGCGGAAATACGGCCGGGTCGGGCGCGAGATCCGAGACATGATGCGCAGCGCGACGCCGCAGGTCGAGCCGCTCTCGATCGACGAGGCGTTTCTCGACCTCGCGGGCACGGAACGGCTGCACGGCGGCAGCGCCGCGCGCACGATGGCGCGGCTCGCGGCGGAGATCGAGGAACGGCACGGCGTTCCGGTGTCGGTCGGGCTGAGCTTCAACAAGTTCCTCGCCAAGCTCGCCTCGGCCCTCGACAAGCCGCGGGGGTTCGCGGTCATCGGCCGCGCGGAAGCGGTCTCGGCGCTGGCGCCGATGCCGGTGTCGCGCATCTGGGGCGTGGGCAAGGTCATGCAGCGCCGCCTCGCCGCCGACGGCATCACGACGATCGGCGAGCTCCGGCGGGTGCCCGAGGCCGAGCTGGTGCGCCGCCACGGAGAGCTCGGACGCCGGCTCTTCCGGCTGTCGCGGGGCGCGGACGACCGCGCGGTGAATCCGGAGACCGCGCGGAAGAGCGTCTCGAGCGAGACCACCTTCGCCTCGGACGTCTCGGACGCCGGGCGCCTCGAGCGCCTGCTGTGGCTCCGGTCGGAGGCGGTTTCGGCGAGCCTGAAACGGGACGGGATCGGCGGGCGCACGGTGACGCTCAAGCTGCGGACGGCGGATTTCGCGACCCGCACCCGGTCGCGCACGCTGAGCCATCCGACCCAGCTCGCCGACGTCATCTTCTCGACGGCGCGGCCGCTGCTGGAGCGGGAGGCGGACGGCCGGGCGTTCCGCCTGCTCGGGGTCGGGCTCTCGGAACTGGCTTCGGCGGACGCCTGCGACCCGTTCGACCTCGCCGACCCCGACGGCCCGCGCCGCAAGAGGATCGAGAACGCCATCGACGACCTGCGCAGGCGGTTCGGCCACGGCGTCATCGGCAAGGGGCGGGCGCTGGAGCCGTGATGCCGCGTCCCGCCGCCGGCGGGGCGCGAGGCGGCGGAGTCATCGCGGAATCCGCGCTACGGTCCGCAGGGAACCCGGAAAGGGACCGATCGCCCGATATCCGACCGTTTCACTCCAGCCCCGTTGCGTTTCAGATTTTCTGAAACGAAAATTCCTAACCACCAAAACTCATACACGTTGCAACCAGGTAATCGTTGCACACGTCGGGAAAAACGTTTCATGGCTTCCCTCGACTAGGACGTTCCCGACCGCCTTCGCAAGCATCCGGCGGCGGGGCGGAAGACGACGGAACCATTGCGAAGTCCGGGCATCGACCCGCAGAGAACCCGAAAAGGACCGATGGCCCGAAACCGACCGTTTCACGCCAGCCTCGTTGCGTTTCAAATTTCCTGAAACGAAAATTCCTAATCACCGAAATCCAAATATGCTACAATATCGTAATCGTTGCACATGTCGGGAAAAACGTTTCATGCCTTCCATCGACCAGGATGTTCCCGACCGCCTTCGCAAGCATCCGGCGACGGGGCGGAAGACGACGGAACCATTGCGAAATCCGGGCATCGACCCGCAGAGAACCCGAAAGGGCCAATTTCCCCAAAACCGACCGTTTCACGCCAGCATCGTTGCGTTTCAGATTTCCTGAAACGAAAATCCCAAATCACCGAAACCCGTATACACTACAATCTCGTAATCGTTGCACATGTCGGGAAAAACGTTTCATGCCTTCCATCGACCAGGATGTTCCCGACCGCCTTCGCAAGCATCCGGCGACGGGGCGGAAGACGACGGAACCATTGCGAAATCCGGGCATCGACCCGCAGAGAACCCGAAAAGGACCGATGGCCCGAAACCGACCGTTTCACGTCAGCATCGTTGCGTTTCAAATTTCCTGAAACGAAAATTCCTAATCACCGAAATCCAAATATGCTACAATATCGTAATCGTTGCACATGTCGGGAAAAACGTTTCATGCCTTCCATCGACCAAGATGTTCTCGACTACATTCGCGAGCATCCGGGAGCGCGACGCGGGGACATCGTCCGCGCCGTCGCGCCGGAACTCAGCGACACGACGGTCTGGCGATCCCTCAGCCGGCTCGTCGACGCGGGCAAACTGGAATCCTCCGGCCGGGGACGGACGACGAACTACACGCTCGCCGGTTCGGCGGCCGTCCGGGCGCATCTGCGAACTCCCGGCCACCGCCGGCCGCTCGTCCGGCACGACCCCGGGTTTCTGGACGCCTACGTGCCCGGACTGTCCTTCTATCTCGAGGACGCCGACCGCCGAATGCTGGCTGAAGCCGGAAGCCAGGTCGGCCAACCCGTTCCGGCCGGAACATACGCGCGACGCATTCTGGAGCAGCTTCTGATCGATCTGTCATGGGCCTCTTCGCGCATGGAAGGCAACACCTACGACATCCTCGAGACCGAGCACCTGATCCGTTTCGGCAAGGCCGCAGAAGGAAAGGACCGCAAGGACGCTCTCATGATTCTCAATCACAAGGCGGCGGTCCAGCATGTCGTGGACCATCTCGACGAGATCGGCCCGACCCGCCGGGACATCCTCGACATTCACTCGCTTCTCGCGGAGGGACTTCTGGGCGACCCGTCCATGGCCGGGCGTCTGCGCGCCACGCCCGTGGGAATCTCGCATTCCAGCTACATGCCGTTGAACGACGCCGTCGCCATCGACGAGGAGTTCGACGTGTTGCTGGAGAAGGCACGCGCCATCGACGACCCGTTCGAGCAGTCCTTCTTCCTGCTCGTGCACATTCCCTATCTGCAGGGCTTCATCGACATCAACAAGCGCACGTCACGCGTCGCGTCCAACATACCGCTCCTGAAAGCGGGTCTCGCCCCGATGTCGTTCCTGACCGTGGACGACGAGACCTACATCGGGGGGCTGATCGGCGTCTACGAACTCGGGAACGTGGCGCTGCTGCGGGAGGCCTTCGTCGACGGCTACCGTCGCTCCGCCCGGAACTATCATGTCCTGCAAGCCGAGATCGACACCCCTCACAAAGCGGCACTCGTCCACCGGGACTTCGTCAGGGAGGCCGTGCGCCACAGCGTGCTCGAGGCCGGAGCCTTCCGTTCCGACGACATCCTTGGCATGGCACGGGCCCGGGGCATCCCGGAAGACGATCTCGAGGACGTGGTCGCCTACTGCCGTCAGGAGTTCAGGGGACTTCACGAGGGCAACCTGGTCCGCTACCGGCTCAGGCCCGAGGATCTCAAGGGGATCGACCCCGGATGATCCCCCGACCGCCGGAAGGCGGGACGAACGGAACGGGCGGCCGCCTCGGCGCGGAGGATCCGCGGGAAGCCCCGGTCAGCGCACCACCAGAACGCACTTGCTGGAATGGCGCACGACGCGCGCGGCGTTCGGCCCGAGCAGGTAGTCCTCCAGGCCGGGCCGGTGCGAGCCGACGATGATCAGGTCGGCGCCGATCCTGTCGGCGGTCTCGATGATCGCCCTGTAGATCGTGCCACTCTCGACGAAACGGCGCACGTCGATGCCGGCGGGCACGCGTTCCGCGACGAAACGCTCGAGCAGACTCTCCGCCTGCTCGTGCATCTTCCTCTCGTGGCCCTCGGGAAAGTAGGTCGACACCATGGACAGGCCGAACTCCGGAATCACGGTCATCACGTCGAGCGCCGCACCGAACCTCGTGCAGTGCTCCACGGCGACCGGCAGGGCCTTCACCCATGAGCTCTCGCTGCCGAGATCGACCGGCAGGAGGATCCTGTCGTACATCGCGTCCCTCCCCCTTCAGGAGCGGGCGGCGGCGGCCCCGCGCCGACGCCGCTGGAGCCACCAGACGCCCGCGAGAAGCAGCAACGCCGGAACCATGAACGTTTCCTTGGCGATGCGGTCGCTGTCAAGCTGCACCGACGTGATCCGCCAGTCGAAGTCGAGTCTCGCCTCGTCCGCTGCGCTTCCCGGCGTCACGTTGTCGATCAGCACGTCGCCCCCCTCCCGGCGGAGCTCCATTCCCGCGGCGGCGAGCCGCGCCGCGCCGGGCCCGGCCTGCCCGAGCGGCAGGACCGCCGTGGTCGCCACGTCCTTGCCGTCGATGGTCTCGCCTTCCGCGGTGATCCTGATGTCGGCGCCGGGCGCCATGTCCTCCGCGATCTCGACGATCCGGGCGGGGTCGGCGTCCACGTACGGGGGCTCGACGAGATCGAGCCAGAATCCCGGCCGGAACAGGGTGAAGGTGACGAGCAGCAGGATCGCGGTCTCCCACAGCCGGTTCTTCGTCAGGAAATGCCCCTGCGTCGCGGCCGCGAAAGCCAGCATGGCGACCGTGGACGCGGCGAAGACGAAGACCGCCCGGCCCCAGCCGACGTCGATCAGGAGAAGCTCGGTGTTGAACACGAACATGAACGGCAGGATCGCGGTCCGGATGTCGTAGGCGAACCCCTGGAGGCCGGTCCGGATCGGGTCGCCCCCGGAAATCGCCGAGGCCGCGTAGGCGGCGAGCCCGACCGGCGGCGTGTCGTCGGCCAGGATGCCGAAGTAGAAGACGAACATGTGCATCGCGACCAGCGGGATCACCAGCCCCGACTGCGGGGCCAGGACCTGGATCACCGGCACCATCATGCTCGCCACCACGATGTAGTTCGCGGTGGTCGGGAGCCCCATGCCGAGAACCAGGCAGATCAGGGCCGTGAACAGCAGCACGAGGATCAGGCTGCCGCCGGAGACGTACTCCACGAAGTCCGCCAGCACCCACTGCACGCCGGTCAGCGACACCGTGCCGACGACGATGCCCGCGCTCGCCGTGGCGACGCCGATGCCGATCATGTTGCGCGCGCCCGTCCCCAGGCTGGCGACCAGATCCTCCCAGCCGGCGCGCCAGGCGGCGGCGACGCCGCCGCCCGCGAACGCGGCGCGGAGCGGCCGCTGCGTGACCACGACCACCGCGAGGAACACGGTCGCCCAGAACGCCGACAGGCCCGGGGAGAACTTCTCCACGCCGAGGCACCAGACGAGCACCACGACCGGAAGCAGGTAGTGGAGGCCCGACTTCACCGTCGGCCCCGGCTCGGGAAGCTCGGTCATGTCCTCGAACGGCCGCTCGGGCTCCGGATGCCGCGCGGCGTAGGCCACGAGGCCGACATAGGCGGCGACGAGCAGGAGCGAGGCGACGACCGGGGACGCCGGGCCCGTCGCGGTCTTGATCCAGCCCAGCCCGTGGTAGACGGCCGCGCCGAGCGCGACCGCCGCGATCAGGACGCTGAGAAAGGCCAGAAGCGCCTGCACGATCCGGGGCGGGCGCCTTCGGGGGAGCCCCTTCAGGTCCGCCTTGAGCGCCTCGAGATGGACGATGTACACGAGCGCGATGTAGGAGATCACCGCCGGAAGCAGCGCGTGGGTGATGACCTCGATGTAGGAGATGCCGACGTACTCGATCATCAGGAACGCCGCCGCGCCCATGATCGGCGGCGTGAGCTGGCCGTTGGTCGAGGACGCGACCTCGACCGCGCCCGCCTTCTCGGCCGGGAACCCGATCCGCTTCATCAGCGGGATCGTGAACGTGCCGGTCGTCACGACGTTGGCGATCGACGACCCCGAGATCAGCCCCGTCATGCCCGACGAGATGACCGCGGCCTTGGCCGGTCCGCCCCGCATGTGCCCGAGCAGCGAGAACGCCACCCGGATGAAGTACGCGCCGGCGCCGGCGCGCTCGAGAAGCGCGCCGAACAGCACGAAGAGAAACACGAAGCTCGTCGAGACGCCGAGCGCGACCCCGAACACCCCCTCGGTGGCGAGCCACTGGTGGCTCATCGCCTTGGAGAACGTCGCCCCCTTCCAGCGCAGCGCGTCCGGGAAGACCGGGCTGTCGCCGAAGAAGACGTAGGCGAGGAACACGGCCGCCACGACCGTCAGCGGCGGCCCGAGGGCGCGGCGCGTCGCCTCCAGAAGCGTCGCGAGGCCGATCCCCGCGACCCACAGGTCGAGCGTCACCGGGGCCCCGGGCCGGTCGGCCAGGGAATCGTAGAACAGGAACAGGTAGGCCGCGCAGAAGGCGCCGGCGAGCGCGAGGAGCCAGTCCTGGACCGGGATCCGGTCGCGCGGCGAACGCCTCAGCGCCGGAAACGCCGTGTAGGCGAGAAACACCGCGAAGGCGAGATGGATCGACCGGGTCTCGGAACTGTTGAGAACGGGCACCACGTTCGCCGCCATGAACGGCAGCGGCGAGGAGATCCACAGCTGGAACAGCGACCACGCGACCGCCGTTCCCGCGATGAGGCGGCCCGCCGCCCCGCGCGGGTGCCGGGCACCGGTCTCGACCGACGCGACGATGTCGTCGGCGCCGCCCCGCGCCCCCGGTCCGGCCCGATCGGGCATCGCGGCCTTCCCCCGCCCGCCCGGCGCGCCGGCGGCGGCGCGCCGGGAGTCCCGGGAGAGGGGGTCAGCCCCTCTCCCGGACCGGGCAGGCTACATCCAGCCCCGCTCGCGGTAGTACCGGGCGGCGCCGTCATGCACGGGCGCCGACAGGCCGTCCTTGATCATCTCGCGCTCCTTGAGAACCCGGAACGCCGGATGCAGCTTCCGGAAGTCCGCGAAGTTCGCGAAGACCGCCTTCACGACCTCGTAGACGACGCGCTCGGGCACCCGGGTCGAGGACACGAAGGTCGCGCCGACGCCGAAGGTCCGGGTGTCGTTCGCGTTGCCGGCGTACATCCCGCCCGGAATCGTGGCCGTGCGGTAGAAGCTGTTGTCCGCGACGAGCTTGTCGATGGCGCTGCCGGTGACGTTGACGAGCACGGAACTGCAGGACGTGGTCGCCTCCTTGATGCTCGCGCTCGGATGCCCGACCGTGAACACCATGGCGTCGATCTTGTTGTCGCACAGCGCCTGGCTCTGCTCGGACGACTTCAGCTCGGACGCGAGCTTGAACGCGCCCTTGTTCCAGCCCATCGCGTCCATGACCACCTCCATGGTGCCGCGCTGGCCGGAGCCGGGGTTGCCGATGTTGACGCGCTTGCCCTTGAGGTCGCCGAAGTTCCGGATGCCGGAATCGCTCCGCGCCACCACGGTGAACGGCTCGGGATGCACGGAGAACACCGCGCGCAGGTCGGCGAACGGCCCGGCCGCCTTGAACTTCGAGGTGCCGTGGTAGGCGTGGTGCTGCCAGTCGGACTGGGCGACGCCGAACTCGAGCTCGCCGGCCCGGATGGTGTTGATGTTGTAGACCGAGCCGCCGGTGGATTCGACGGAACAGCGGATGCCGTGCCGCTTGCGGTCGCGGTTGACGAGGCGGCAGATCGCGCCGCCCGTGGGGTAGTAGACGCCGGTGACGCCTCCGGTGCCCACGGAAATGAACTGCTGCTGCGCCTCGGCCGCGCCGCCGCCCACCGCTCCATGGGCCGCGAGGCCGATTGCGGCGGCGGAGAATGCGCAAAGGATCTTCTTCATGACGGATAGCCCCTCCTCGGGCCGTGCTCGGGATCGGTCCGCCGCGCGTCCCTGCCGGACCGCGGCGCCGGGCATCGCGGGTGCCCACCGGAACAGTCTATCCCGCCCCGGGCGGCGACGCAACCCGCCAGGCGCCCGCCGGGGCGGTTTCCGGGCGGTTTCGGGCGGCGCGGTCGAGGCGCGAAAGCCCGGATCGCCGACGGATCCGGGCGCGGAACGGTCCCGCGGCCGCTGGCGCGTGCGGCGGTCCGCGCTATAACCCCGCCATGCCGCCGTCCCGCACCCTTTCCGGCGCGGCACCCCTCGAGCGGTCCGCGCTGGTCGCGCGCCACGGCGCCGCGGCGTGGGCCGACCCGTCGGGCGGCGCCCGGATCCTGACGCCGGCCGAAGCGAGGGACCGCCTCGCCGGCGACGGCGGGACGGTCGTCTGCCACCTTCCCGCCACGCGGCGACGGCTCGGCCTCGAGACCCTCGCGGGCCTCGACGTCCTCGAGCTGTTCGCCTTCGTCCGGCCGGCGCGGTTCTGCCGGCCGAACCCGGCCGGGATCGCCGACGCGCTCGACCTGCCCGCGCCGGAGGGTTTCGCGGCGGAGGCGACGCTGCTGCGGACCGCGGCGGGCGAGCTCCTGGAGGAGCTTGCCGACGGCGGCGGCGGGGAACGCGGGGAAGCCGCGGCGGTGGCGCGGGCCATGGCGGAAGGCGGCTGGCCGTGGGCGCCGCACGTGCTCGGCGCGCTCGGAGAGGACGGCGACGGGCCCGTCCTCGGCGGCCCGCCCGGGGCCGCGCTCCACGTGTGGAACCACCTGCCGGAATGGGCCGGGAACGCCCCCGCGGAACGGCCGGCCGGCCGTTCCGTGACGCCGGAGCGGGTTCGCGCCAGGCTCGCGGAACTCGTGGGGCGGCGGGCGGAGGACCGGCCGCAGCAGGTCGACTACGCGTC
Source organism: Alphaproteobacteria bacterium (assembly GCA_965214975.1). GTDB lineage: Bacteria > Pseudomonadota > Alphaproteobacteria > MPNO01 > UBA830 > JAJEBT01. The sequence continues at coordinate 205,881 of OZ244055.1, read as the reverse complement.
CGCGGTCAGCGAGGCGTTCCAGCCGCGCCAACGCGAGGACGCGCCGCAGGCCGTGCTGGCGGAGGCGGGCACGGGAACCGGCAAGACGCTCGGCTATCTCGCGCCGGCCACGCTGTGGGCGGAGGCCGGCGGCGGGACGGTGTGGATCAGCACCCACACGCGCAACCTGCAGCGCCAGATCGACGGCGAGCTCGACCGGCTTCACCCCGACCCCCGGGAGAAGGCCCGCAAGGTGGTGGTCCGCAAGGGGCGCGAGAACTATCTCTGCCTTCTCAACTACGAGGAGGCCCTGGGCACGCCCCCGGCGCGCGGCGCCGTCGCGCTCGGCCTGGTGGCGCGGTGGGCGCGCGTCACCCGCAGCGGGGAGATCCCGGGCGGCGACTTCCCGGCCTGGCTCGTCGACCTCGTCGGCCGCCGCCACACCGCCGCCCTCGCCGACCGCCGCGGCGAGTGCATCCATTCCGCGTGCAGCCACTACAACCGGTGCTTCATCGAGAAGACCCTGCGCCGGTCGCGGCGCGCCGACGTCGTGATCGCGAACCACGCGCTCGTGCTCGCCCAGGGCGCGCTCGGCGGCGCCGAGGACGGCCTGCTGCCGACGCGCGTGGTGTTCGACGAGGGGCACCATCTGTTCGACGCCGCCGACGGCGCCTTCTCGGAGCGCCTCGGCGGCCGCGACGGCGCGGAGCTGCGGCGCCGGCTGACCGGCGCGCGGGGACCGGGACGAGGCCGCGCCCGCGGCCTCCGAAGCCGCATCGGGGACGCGGCCCTGCTCGATCCGGGGATCGACGGCCTGATCCGGGAAATCGCCGGCGCCGCGCGCTGTCTTCCGGGCCCGGACTGGCTCGACAGGATCGGGACCGGGCCCGGCCGGAGCGCCGCGGAGCGCTTTCTGCATCTGGCGCGCGAGCAGGTCTACGCGCGGAACCGGGATCCCGCCCGGCGGTACGACATCGAGGCCGACATCGGGAATCCGTCGGCGGAACTCGCGGAGGCGGCCCGCGCTCTCGCGGCCGCGCTCGAGGATCTCGCCCGCCCGATGGCCGCGCTGGCGGCGCGCCTTCGCAGGCTGCTCGAGGAGAGACCGGAGCTGCTCGAGGCCGGATTCCGGAACCGGCTCGAGAACGCGGCGCGGGGTCTCGCGGCCGACGCCGACGGACCGCTCGCGGCGTGGCGGCGCATGCTGGGGTCGCTCGAGGACGGCACGCCCGAGGAGTTCGTGGAGTGGTTCTCGGTGAGCCGGTTCGAAAGGGCCGACGTCGACGTGGCGATGCACCGCCACTGGATCGACCCCATGGAGCCTTTCGCCGAGGCCGTGCTCAGGCCCGCCCACGGCGTCGTGGTGACCTCGGCGACGCTGCACGAGGGGTCCGGAGACATCGAGGCGGACTGGCGTCGCGCCGAACGGCGCACCGGCATGGCCCATCTCGACGCGCCGCCGCTGCGCGCGCGGATGGACTTCCCCTTCGACCACGGCGCCCGGACCCGCGTCCTGGTGGTCACGGACGTCAGCAGGGACGACCGCGGGCAGGTGGCCCGGGCCTACCGCGACCTGTTCCTGGCCGCCGGCGGAGGCGCGCTCGGGCTGTTCACGGCCGTGTCCCGGCTGCGGGCGGTCCACGGGCTCCTGCATCCCGCCATGGAGGACGCGGGCCATCCGCTGCTGGCGCAGCACGTGGACGGGCTCGACACCGGCAGCCTGGTCGAGATCTTCCGCGCCGAGGAGAACGCCTGCCTGCTCGGAACGGACGCGATGCGCGACGGCATCGACGTCCCCGGGCGCAGCCTGCGGCTGATCGTCTTCGACCGCGTGCCGTGGCCGGTTCCGACGATTCTCCACCGCGCCCGGCGCGAGGCGTTCGGCGGGCGGAACCACGACGATCACATCGTGCGGATGCGCCTGAAGCAGGCGTTCGGGCGCCTGGTGAGAAGCGACCGGGACACCGGCGTGTTCGTGCTGCTCGATCCGCGGATGCCCGCGCGCTACGCGGGAGCGTTCCCCGAGGGGATCGGGATCCGCCGCCTGCGCCTCGCCGAGGCGGTCGCCGGGATCCGGGAGTTCGCGGGCCCCGGCTGACGGGGGCGGGCGGCGCGGCGGCCGCGCCGCCGGAAGCTCAGGAACGGGCGCCGAACAGCCCCCGGAGCCAGCCGAGGATCCGGTTCCAGAGCGCCGAAAGCGCCATGCCGCCGACGTCGGCCGGCGCGGCGGCGGCCGGGCCGTCGGCGGCGTCCGCCTCCCCGGCCTCGATCGCGGCCGCGAGATTGTCGGCGAACTGCCCGACGATGCGGCCCGCGAGATCCCGGATCATGCCGACGCCGCGGCCGTACTGGGCCACCGGCCCCGACAGCTGCAGATCGGTGCGGATGGTCACCCTGGAGCCGGCGTCGGAGGGTTCGAGCCGGAACGCGACCAGCGCCTGGGCGCCGCCGCGTCCCTTGGCGTCGGCGCCCCTGGCCCGGATCCGCGCCGTGCGCGCGGCCTCGTCGACCTCCTCGAACGCCGCCTCGCCGTCGAAGGTCAGCGCCACGGGGCCGAGCCGCACCGAGACCTTGCCCCGGAAACTGCGGTCGTCGACGACTTCCGTCAGCTCCGCGCCCGGCATGCACGGCGCGACACGCTCGACGTCCATGAGCGTCGCCCACGCCCGGTCCGGCGGCAGCGGCACCTCGAAGCCGTTCTCGATCTCCATGTCCCCGCGCCCTCCCCGTCACGCGGCCGCCCGGACCGCCTCCCAGATCCGGGCCGGGCTCGCGGGCATGTCGACGGCGCCGGCGCCGAGCGGCGCGAGCGCGTCGCACACGGCGTTCATCACCGCGGGCATCGCCCCGACGCAGCCGGCCTCGCCCGCGCCCTTGACGCCCATGGGGTTGGTGGGACTCGGCACCACGTTCTCGCCGGTCTCGAAACTCGGGCAGTCCTCGGCGCGCGGCATCGCGTAGTCCATGAACGACCCCGAGACCACCTGGCCCGAGCCGCGTTCCCAGGCCATGTTCTCGCACAGGATCTGCCCGAGACCCTGGGCCGCGCCGCCGTGGATCTGGCCCGCAAGCAGCAGCGGGTTGAGGATCGTGCCGACGTCGTCGACCATGCAGTAGCGGACGATGCGCGCGGCCCCGGTCTCGGGGTCGATCTCGACCTCGCAGACGTGGCTGCCGTTGGGGAAGGTCGGGGCCGGCGGCGACCACGCCGCCCACTCGTCGAGGCCGAGCTCGAAGCCGGGCGGGGCGGTCATGAAGTCGTGGGCGTGCCGGGCGGCGTCGGCGAGCGTCATCGAGCGGTCGGTGCCGGCGACGGAGAACGCGCCGTCGGCGAACTCGATGTCCTCGGGCGCCGCCTCGAGATGGTGGGCGACGAGGGGCCGGCACTTCTCGACGATCCTCTCCGCGGCGAGCCTGACGGACGCCCCGCCGACGCCGGACGAGCGCGAGCCGAAGGTGCCGGTTCCCATGATCGCGACGTCGGAATCGCCCTGGGCGATGCGGACCTGCTCGAATTCGAGGCCGAGCGCGTCGGACAGCATCTGGCGGAAGACCGTCTCGTGGCCCTGGCCGTGGTTGTGGGTGCCCATGACCAGGGTCGCCGCGCCCGAGGCGTCGATGCGGAGCTGCGCCCATTCGGGCGGGCCGCCCGCCGACTGCTCGATGCAGTTCGCCATGCCGATGCCCCGGAGCAGGCCGCGGTCGGCGGCCCGCCGGCGGCGCCCCTCGAACCCGGCGTAGTCGATCATCCCGAGGGCGCGGTTCATGTTGGCCTCGAACTCGCCGGAATCGTAGGTGAACAGGAAGCCGGTGGCCCAGGGCTCCGAGACCGGCGGGATCAGGTTGCGCCGCCGCAGCTCGGCCGGGTCGATCCCGAGCTCGCGCGCCGCGACGTCGATCACCCGCTCGACGCAGTAGACGGCCTCCGGCCGCCCGGCCCCGCGGTAGGGGCCGGTGGAGTTGGTGTTGGTGAACACGCCGGTGACGCGGGTGTGGATGACCGGCGTGCGGTAGGTGTTGGACAGCGACCCGAGATTGTTGGTCGAGGAGTGGGGTCCGAGGAGGGTGAGGTAGGCGCCGAGATTGGCGACCGTCGAGACCCGGAGGGCGAGGAACGCGCCGTCGGCGTCGAGCGCGAGCTCGACGGCGGACAGGTTGTCGCGCGCCTGGTCGTCGGACTGGAACGATTCGGTGCGGTCGCCGGTCCACTTGACGGGCCGGTCGAGGAGCCTGGCGGTCCACAGGCAGAGGACGTTTTCCGGGTAGGGGCACGAGCGCATCCCGAAGGCGCCGCCCATGTCCTCCGACACGACGCGGAGCCGGTTCTGCGGAATCCCGAAGACCGGCCCGGCGAGCGCCTGGCGGACGCCGTGGGGCCCCTGGGTGCCCGTGCGGAGCGTGTAGCGGTCCTCGAAGCGGTCGTACTCGCCGATGCAGGCCCGCGGCTCCATGGGGGCGACGGAAACGCGCGAGATCGCGAGGTCGACGCGGGCGACGTGGGCGGCCTCGGCGAAGGCCCTGTCGGCCCCGTCGCCGTCGCCGAGCTCGAAGACGAAACAGACGTTGCCGGGCGCCTCGTCCCACACCGCCGCGGCGCCGTCGGCGAGCGCGTCGGCGGTGGCGGTCACCGAGGGAAGCGGGGTGTAGGCGACCTCGACCAGCTCGGCGGCGTCGCGGGCCCGGTCCGGGGTGTCGGCGACGATCCAGGCCACGGGGTCGCCGACCATCTTCACGGCCCCGAGGCGGAGCGGGGCGTTGGGCGGGGTGAACATCGGCGAGCCGTCGGGCTTCTGGCGCGGAACGACGCAGGGCAGGTTCCCGAGCCCGGAGGCGGCGTAGTCCTCGCCGGTCCAGACGCCGAGCACGCCGGGCGCCGCCTCGGCGGCGGCGGTGTCGACGGCGTCGATCCGGGCGTTGGCGTGCGGCGACCGCAGCACGTGGCCCCAGACCTGGCGCGGGCGGTTGAGATCGTCCGAGTACCGCCCGCCGCCGCGCAGCAGGCGCGGATCCTCCCAGCGGGGCACGCCCTGCCCCACGCCGAACTTCGTCATGCCGCGCGTCCTCCGGAAATCCGCCGTCCTGAATACCGCCTCGTCCGGCCGGCCGCAAGGCGCGGGGTTCCGGCGGGCCCGCGGCGCAACGGAGACTCCCCCGCCCTTCGGGCTCCGGTCCGGCGGGCGGCCGCCCGCCGGACCGCGGCCGCTCCGCCGTCCGGCCGGAGCGGGGACGGGCGGGCCCGGGCGAACCGGGGACGCCGGGGACGGGCCGACGGAAGCCGGGGGCCTCACGCGTCCGCGCGCACCGCGCGCAGACGCAGCAGCACCAGAACCAGAAGCGCCGCGATGCCGGTCATCATGAACAGCGACGCGTCGAAATCCCCGGTCCAGTGGGCGACGGCGCCCATGGACACCGGGCCGAGCACGCCGCCGATCTCGCCGACCGAGAAGAACAGCCCGCTCGCGGTCCCGATGCGGCTTCCGCTGGTCTCGTTGTCCATCAGGTAGAGCAGCACGACGGTCGTCATCGCGCCGCGGCACACGCCCTGGAGCACGAGCCCGGCGGCGAGCAGCGGCTCCCAGGCGGTCCAGACCAGCACCGTCGCGAGCCCGGCGCTCGCGAACAGCGCGAACAGGATCCCGAAACGCCGCTCGGGCGTCGCGAGGCGGGGGATCGCGAGCGAGGCGCCCATGCCGAAGAGCGTCGGCAGCGCCGACCAGTACCCCGCCGCGGTCGGCGTCATGCCGTAGCTCCGCAGCAGGTCGGGCATCCAGTGGTAGGTGCCGTGGACGTAGAACAGGATCAGGAGCCCCATCAGCAGCACGACGCGCACGACCGGATCCCGGACCAGCAGCACGAACAGGCGGAGCATGGGCAGCCTCTCCCCGCCCCCGGCCGCGAGGCCGCGGCTTCTCGGATGGGAGCCGATGGCGAGCCAGACGAGACCGGTGAGCGCGATCATGCCGGCATAGGCGAACATCACGTCGCGCCAGTCGCCGCCGACGGCGGGGAGGACGAAGCCGTTGGTGAGCGCGACCGCGAAGATGCTGCCGCAGCCGTTGCCGGTGAAGTAGACGCCGAGCGCGAGGCCGCGCTCGCTGCCGGAGAACCACTGGTCGACGACCTTGGGCGCGCCCGACGAGATCAGCGGGCCCCCGAGGCCGAACACCATGACCGCGAGCAGCAGCGTCCAGTGATCGACGGCGAGGCCGCGCAGCATCACCGACGCCGCGATGACCAGGGACGCGACGAACATCATCCAGCGCGGGCCGAAACGGTCCATCAGGCTGCCGCAGGGCAGGGACGAGAGAATGTAGGTGAACTGCCATGCCGCCAGCACCATGCCCATCTCGCCGCGGTTCATGCCGAGCTCGGCCATCACGACGTAGACCAGGGGCGCCACCGACAGCATCGACACCGCGAAGGAGAAGTAGAGCAGCCACAGCCCCGCCAGCATGACCCAGCGGTAGGGGTGCGGGGCGGGGCCCGGAGCCGTCGGGGACGCGGGGGCGGGAGCCATGGTCGGCGGGATCCGGGCCGCGGGGCGCCGACGGGTTCCGGCGCCGCGCCCGCGGTCTCAGAACAGGCCGCGCACCCGGCCGTCGGCGTCGAGCCCGATCGCGTTCGCCGCGGGCACGCGCGGCAGGCCGGGCATGGTCATGACGTCGCCGCAGACCGCGACCACGAACTCCGCGCCGGCCGACAGGCGCACCTCGCGCACCGGCACGACGTGGTCCTCGGGAGCGCCCTTGAGGCCGGGGTCGACGGAGAAGCTGAACTGGGTCTTGGCCATGCACACCGGAAGGCGGCCGCGGCCCTCGTCCTCCCAGCGGCCGAGCTGGTCGCGGACGCCGGCCGGCGCCTCGGCCGCCCGCGCCCGGTAGATCTCGCGCGAGATCGTCTCGATCTTGTCGAACAGCCCCAGCCCGTCGGGATAGAGCGGCGCGAAATCCGCCCCTCCGGCCTCGGCGACCTCGACGACCCGGCGGGCGAGCTCCTCGGCGCCGGCGCCGCCGTCGGACCAGTGCGTGCACGTGACGACGGGGACGTCCATGTCGGCGAGGCCGTCCCCGATTCTCGCGATCTCGGCGTCGGTGTCCCCGGTGAAGCGGTTGACCGCGACGATCGGCGGCACGCCGAAGCGCCGGACGTTCTCGACGTGCCGGCGCAGGTTGGCGAGCCCCGCGGAAACCGCGTCGGCGTTCTCGCGGCCGAGGCCGTCCCGGGCGACGCCGCCATGCATCTTGAGCGCGCGCGCGGTGGCGACGACGACCGCGGCCCGGGGTTCGAGGCCGGCCTTGCGGCACTTGATGTCGAAGAATTTCTCGCCGCCGAGATCCGCCCCGAAACCGGCCTCCGTCACCACGTAGTCGGCGAGCCGGAGCGCGGCGCCGGTGGCCATGACGGAGTTGCAGCCATGGGCGATGTTGGCGAACGGCCCGCCGTGGACGAAGGCCGGCACGTTCTCGAGGGTCTGCACGAGGTTGGGCATCAGCGCGTCGCGCAGCAGGACGGTCATCGCGCCGTCGGCCTCCAGTTCCCGCGCGGTCACCGGGGCCCGGGTCCGGGTTCTCCCGACGATCATGTCGCCGAGCCGGCGTTCGAGCTCCCCGAGGGAGGCGGAGAGGCAGAACACGGCCATGATCTCCGACGCCACGGTGATGTCGAAGCCGGTCTCGCGGGAGAAGCCGTTGGCGACGCCCCCGAGTCCGGTGACGACGCCGCGCAACGAGCGGTCGTTGAGATCGACCACGCGCCGCCAGTCGATGCGCCGCGTGTCGAGGTCGAGCGCGTTGCCCCAGTGGACGTGGTTGTCGATCATCGCCGCCAGCAGGTTGTGGGCGGCGCCGATGGCGTGCATGTCCCCGGTGAAGTGGAGGTTGATGTCCTCCATCGGCACGACCTGGGCGCGGCCGCCGCCGGCGGCGCCGCCCTTCATGCCGAAGCACGGGCCGAGGGACGGCTCGCGGATGCAGATCGCCGCCCGCTTGCCGATGCGGGCGAGCCCGTCCCCGAGTCCGACGGTGGTGGTGGTCTTGCCCTCCCCGGCCGGCGTCGGCGTGATCGCGGTCACGAGGACCAGGCGCCCCGCCGGGCGGCTTTCGAGGCCGGCGACGAAACCGAGGTCGAGCTTGGCCTTGTCGGAGCCGTGGAGGCGGAGGGCGTCGGCGGGAACGCCGAGCCCGGCGGCGACCTCGGCGATCGGAAGGGTCTTCGCGGCGCGCGCGATCTCGATGTCGCTCGGATGGTCGCTCATGGGGGTCCGGTTTCTGGAGCGGGGAAAGGCGGGGGAGAACGTCCGGCGGAACCGCGACGGAGTCTATCACGGCCCTGGCGGGCGCCGCCAGCGGTCGGGCGGCGCCGCGCCGACCGATGCCGGCGCCGGCGCGGGGAATGGCGATGGTCGCGTTGCCCGTGCAGGAGAGATTGCGGGGCATGTGGCGCGCGTGCGCCCTGCACCGGTCCTCGTCGCAGGTGAAGTCGCGCACCAGCTCGAGCGGTTCCCCGGGTCCGGCGCGCTCCGGGCCCGGCAAGGCCGAGGCTGCCGGAGAGTTCGCGCGCGGCAGGCCGACAGCCCATGCCCCCGGCGGCGGACCCAGGGCTGGCGAGACGTCTCCCGGGCGCGGCTGCGTGGCGGCGTCAGGCGGTGTCGGCGGCGGTAACGCGCAATCGGCTGGCGGTGTCCGGGCGCGGACTGCGGATGACGATGTCGATATCCGATCCGAGCGTTGTCAGGAGGCGCAGCAATCGTTCGAGCGAGTGCTCGCGAAAGTCGCCCCGCAGGAGCCGCGAGACGTCTGGCCGGGACAGGCCAAGCAGGCGTGCGGCCTCGGTCCGGGTGACGCCGCGACGACGGAGGATGGCGTCGATGCGGCCGACAAGCTCCGCCTTCAGCAGGCGGGTGTCGGCATCGGGAAATCCGAGGTCCGCGAAGACGTTGCCGCTGCCGCGTTCGACGACCGGATCGGCGGTGTTCATGGCTTCAGCCTCCACGATGCATGTCCCTGCAGTGCCGCTCGGCGGCCCGCGGGCGGCACCGGACCAGGGCAGTCTACTGTCTCGGAGTCTTCGCGTCCCGCCGTGCCCTCTTCCGGAAAGCGTGCGGGACATGGACCGCCTCCTCGAACCGGGCCGCGTGGACGGCCTGGAAGGCATCGCCGTCGTGGCGCGCCAGGATCTCCGCAACGCCGGAGCCGCCCGCCCGACGGAGCGCCGAGCATCGGGGACGCCCGAATGCCGCCCGGGACCGCGCCTGCGGCGAACCGGCCAGGAGCTTGCGCAGCGGAAATTGCGGCGACGGGCGAGGGGTCGCCGGGGAAGCGCTCGTCGGGCACGGCCGAACTGGACGGTTCCGACACTTCGTGGCGTCGGCTTCGGCGCCGCGGGCGCTCGAGAGCCGATGATTCGCGGGAACGACCCCGTTTTCCGGGCGTTGACCGCTCCGGAGACGGATTCGCGGCTCGTCCGTCACGCCGCCAGCGCCGTCACGAGGCGGCCCCGATGCGACTCACGATGCCGGCCCAGTCGTTGTGCAGCGCACGTGCCACGTCATCGTGGCCCGAGGGATACAGACCGGAGTCGTCGAGACGGCTTTCCCTGACGACCGAGCCCCTGGGCCGCCGCTTCGGCTCGAACAGCCATGTGCCCACCTGGTCGGGGCGCAGTGCGATGCGGTCGCCGCGTTCGGCCCTGGAGAGTTCCGAGCGCCGCACGATGCCGGCCAGTTCTTCAAGCATCCATTCGCTGTGCGTGGTGACGATGACCCGGATGCCTTCCCTGACGAGCGCAGCGAGTTGGCGCGTCAACGCGACCTGCATTTCCGGGTGCAGGTGCGACTCCGGTTCCTCGACGATCAGCACGCTGCCGGGCTCGATCACGTGACGAAGATACAGGACCACCGGCGCAAGCTCCGAAACCATCGAGGACGCGTTCGCCAGTCCCAGGTCGTCTTTCCATCCGCGCGGCCGGTAGACGAAGCGCGGATATCCGATGGGGGCCGGTCGGTCGATGCGCACCGATCCTGCGAGAATGCCGTTCTCGATGCTCTCGCCGAAATCCCGCCCGGTCTTCCGGCGGGCGAACCCGATCCGGTCGACCTCGAGAAGCTGTTCGAGGAAATCCGCCACCACCCCGGAGAGCGTCGGCGCACGGGCGGCGGGATGAAGACCCGCACCGGCAGCGCCCGCGATCAGGGCGCTGACGACCACGCCATGGGCGTGCATCACGCCGGTTCGGTCGGCGGGCAGGTAGTAGGCCGGCAAATGCAGGGGGCCGATCATGGAGGGGCTTGCCGCATCGCCGACAAAGGACAGAAAGTCCCGAGCCAGGAGTTTTCGGGAAGCGCTGTCCGCTTTCCCGTTCAGCGAGGACGATTCGCGATGCCAATGACGCCAATGCATGCCCGATCCACCATCGTCATCTTCGAAATCGACCGGGATCGGCACCTCGGCCGGGACCACGGTCCGGAACCCGGATCTGCGGCCCAGGGAAATCCCGTGCTCCACCATGCCCGCGTGGTCTGAAACCCGGCGCCGCATGACGACGCGTGCCGCGGTCGTCCGGCCCCTGCGAACCAGCGCGCGGGTTTCGCCGATTCCGAAGCAGCGCCGGATTTCAGCGGCGAGCGTACCGGCGCTCCCGCCGAATTCGGATCGGATCGCCTCGGCGACCGGGGGCGGAAGCGCGATGCCGCCCTCTTCCCGCGACTTCCCGTTGCCTTCCAGGGAACGCGCCGTCTCCACAAGGGCATCGACGCATTCATCGGACAGGTCCGACCGCCGCCTCCCGTCACGGGAAAACGGAAACCCCTGAGGAACTTGCAAAACTCCCGGTCGGCGAAGCCCGGCCCGGGGCGTCCGCGGGTCGAACGCGACGGAACTTTCGGCGATCGGCCCCCTCGCCTGTCCGCCCGGGCGGCGTCGGCAAGCCGGTTTTCCGGGATCCGGGGCCGGTGCGGGCCCGATTCGCGCCCACCCGTCGGGTGGCGGACGCGGTTTTCCGCTTCCCGGCGAGGGGCGGGCGGTACGGCAGGGCGCGGGGGAACGCGGAAGCGGCGTTCAGCTCAGGAGGCGCATCAACTGGTGGACGGTCAGCGCCAGGATGCCGAACATCAGGTGGCAGTGGACCTTGGCATGGCCGCGCATGCGGACGTGGCAGCCGCCGAAGTCGCCCTTGAGCATGGCGTTGACGCGCCCGCCGTTCGAGCGCTCGTTGCAGCGCGCGTCCTTCGGGTCGCGTTGGCCGACGCTTTCCCGCACCGCGGCCTCGCGCGCCATCCGCTCCTTGGCAACCCTGCTGCGGGGGTTGGGGTCGATGATCGGGACGTGGCCCAGCAGATAGCCGGTCCAGCCGATCCCGGCCGTGTCGCAGGCGGCGTCCATGAGGTCGTACAGGTTGGTCACGCGTTCGCTGGTCATGGTCGCCAGCGGGATCGCGGCCTGGCTGTCGTGGAGCGAGGCGGAGGTCAGGATGCAGCTGACCGGGATGCCGCCGTCGGCGGCGTCGATGTGCAGCTTGCAGACGGTCCAGGAGATCTGGTGGCCCTTGGCGTTCCGCTCGGCGCCGACGTTGCAGGCTTTCGGCAGGTCGGCGAGCATCTGCGGCAGCGTCATCTCGAGCTGGCGTTTCACGCGGCGCCGCTCCCCGGGCCGCTCCTCGCCCTTGCGCGGGCGGCCGCGCCGGCGCTTCGGCTTCGGGGCCTTGGGCTGCGGCCTCTCGCGCGCCTCGATCGCCGTCGCGTCGCGCGAGACGTGCCCGATCACGCGATCGCCGAGGGCCTGCCTGACCACCGCCTCGTGCAGACGCGCCGGCAGCGCGCACTCGGCGAACTCGGCGAAGGCCCGCGAGAAGGTCGCCTCGCTCGGGATCTCCCCGAGCCCGGACCAGCCGCACAGCCGGCGCAGCGTCCTGTCGACCCGGAGACGCTCGATCAGGGCGCGCGTCGTCGGCAGGTTGAAGACCGCCTTGGCGGCGAACGCGCGGGCCAGCGCCGTGCGGTCCTCTGCCGGCCGGCCGGGCAGGCCGTCGAAACGGGGGAGAAGGCCCTCGACGCGCGCGAATTCGAGAACCGCCACGAGGTGCCGATGCCTCTCGCCAAGCGGCCCGATCTCCTCCTCGAGCCACGGGAACAGGTCCGCTTGAACGTGATGCCAGGACTGGTACAATGTCTGCATTGGCGCCATGGGGTCGCTCTCTGTCTGTCGAGACTCTGGAAACCCGACAGAATCACGGAGCGGCCCCGATTGCCAGGAAATTCGCCGGCCGCGGCAAGAAATCCCCTCGAACGCGGAATTTTGAAAGCGGCTCAATGGGCAATGACGGAGAGGTTTCAGGCGACAGACACAGACTGGCTCAAGCATTGCTTTCGCTAATCGGTGGGCTGGAGGTGATGCGCCTCATCGACCGTGACGACCGATCTGACCTGGAGGTTGCCGACGCTAAGAGTGACGGTGTCCGCGTTCTGTCCCAGCGCAACCTGGAGTCCTACCTGTTCGACGACGAGGTATTGCGCGCCCTCGCAGTATCGGTCGGCAAGGAGGACAAGACCGACGAACTTCTCGCCAACAAGCGGGCTACCCTCGCCGCCCGTCCTGGCGACCCGCCGGACAATCTGAAACCGGCGCGCGGTGAACTCTATGTCGCCTGCAAGACCACCTTGGGCCTCGCCCAATGCGGGAACACAACAGAATCCTTTATGCGCGACACCCTGGCGCCGCTCGTCAAGCCGGGGATGCACGTGTACGAAGAATTGAAACGCGACATCTTCGCCGCACGAGGGGATGCGTGAGGGCGGCGCGGTGAGTGGTTGTGCCTACATCTTCCTCGACGAGTCCGGCAACTTCGACTTCGGTCCGCAAGGAACACGTCACCTTGTCCTGACGAGCGTCGGCATGCGCCGTCCGTTTCCCGCTTCGGTTCGGCTTGACGACTACCGCTACGGCTGTATCGAAGCCGGCACGGACATTGAGTATTTTCATTGCCACGCCGATCGCAGGAACGTGCGTGAGGCCGTGTTCGATGCGATCGCAGCGCATTTGGAGGCGATCCGCATTCATTGCCTTGTGGCCGAAAAGGCGAACGTGGATCCCGCGCTACGGGAACCGGGCCAACTTTACCAGTGGATGCTGGGCTATCTGGTAGGGAAGGCGCTGAGTGAAGAAACGATTGCCAGCGCCGATGAGGTCGTTGTCATAACCGATACTATCCCGGTGAACAGGAAACGGAAGGCCGTTGAAAAGAGCATACAACTCGCGGTGGCTCGGAATCAGCCTCTCAAACCGAAGTATCGCATTCTCCATCACCGTTCATGTTCGCACTACGGGTTGCAGATAGCGGATTACTGCTGCTGGGCGATATTCAGGAAGTGGGAGAGAGGCGACAGCTCGTGGTATGACCGCATCGGATCGGCGGTGCGACCGCATCGGATCGGCGGTGCGCGACGAACTCCTTGATGCCGTGGCGAGAGACTGATGAACGCGCCTGTCGGAAACCGAGCTTTCCCACGGGAGGCCGACGGTCTCGGTCCGGGCGGGCCGCATCGCGCCCCTCGGGGACGTCCGACGACTCACACGGTGTACGCCCGGCTAGCGCCGACGGGAAAGCGACCCCCCCGACTACTCCGTCGCCGGAGAGAGCGCCCTTGGCGCTCTTGTCATCGGGGGGGAACCTTTGACTGGATGATAGGTTGTCTCGGCCGCGGCGTCCAGTCGAAAACCCCGGTGGGCAGGACCAATTTTTTGTCGTCATCAAGTACCAAGAATCAGTGCGGAGTGGCTGCCTGCGAGGTTGGTGCTACCTCCATGAGGCCCAAACCGGCGCTCAGACAACAAAATGCGTCCCAAAATGGGTCGCTGAATACGCCCGCGCCGCGCCTTGTCGGACAAAAAACGGGCCCTGCCCCAGTGGGATCCTGCGTCGAGGGCGAGGCGATGTCAGGCCGGTCGAACCGTATCGATCCCATCAAGGCCATCAAGGGCACCCGACGGCCGCTATGCCATCCATGAACGCGGTGGTGTCAACCGTTCGTCCGGCCGAAGACACCCCCCATGCAGGGCCCCGAAGCCCCCGAAGCCGAAGCGCCGGCGCGGCCGCCCGCGCAAGGGCGAGGAACGGCCCAGGGAGCGGCGGCGCGTGGAACTCCAGTTGGAGATGACGCTGCCGCAGATGCTCGCCGACCTGCCGAAAGCCTGCAACGTCGGTGCCAAGCGGAACGCCAGGGGCCACCAGACCTCCTGGATCGGCTACAAGCTGCACATCGACGCCGGAGTCGGCGATGCCGCGGGACCGCCGGGCCGGCCCGCTCGGTCCGGGGCGGATTTCGGGAAGCGCGGAACGACTCGAAGGGAATGTTCGGGCGTCTGGGTTTCCGTCCGCACGGACGACAACGGGTGGCCCATCACCCGGGCGCCCCGGCGGGAGCCGTTCGCCCGACCGTGCCGTCGTGCCGCTTCCCGGCACATAGAGGTCGGAGCGCCGGATTCGACCGGTGGCCGCCGCCGTCGGGAAGCCGCTTCGGCGACATCGGCCGCTCGCGAAACCCCGGCTCCACGCCACAACGCGGACTCGCCCCCGTCCCATGCAATATCCGAGAGCCGCAGAGCCGGTGCGGCCGCGCGGGCCATCATGCCGATCCAAATGGCGGAACCGTTGAGCGTGCGCCTTGCACACGGCTAAGCAGGGATTCCAGAACCTCTCGCTCAACGACAGGCGCTCCCGCTCCGCCTTTTTCACCGCCTCGTCGGGAAACTCTTTGGGCACCGAGGATGAACCGTCCGCGAGCCAATCGAACAGCACCGCCCGGCATGCCGTCGGCGGACGCCGCACCCAACGTGAATGCCAATTCGAGAGATGGCCGTGGCGAACGGATTCACCCTTCGTCGACACGGCGTTGATCGCCCCAAGCGGCAGCGCGACCTCGATGAACTTCTTCCGCGTGTTCAGAGGTCAAACACCTCGACCAGCTTCCCCCCGCACTTCATCAAGCGGACGGGTTCCCTGTGGCCGTGGAGATTGATCATGTTCGATTTGTCCCTGAGCTTCCTGATCTCGTGCTTCGACGCTCCTTTGAAAGCGGCAATCGGACGGAACCGGAATGCTTCGCCTCGATGGACGAGCGTTTTCGCGACGGACGCACCCGCCCGCAATTGCCTGACGACCTGCCCCGCATGCAGTCGTCCCCGCTTCAGTTCCAGCACCGCGACCCAGACGTGGTCATCTTCGCCTTCGGCGACCAGGAGGTAGTCGCAACGAGGCGCATTCTCCGGCAGCGGCGAGCCGGGCTTGTCGAAATCAACGACCAGCCTGCAAGCGGGCGCATCGGTCATCCCGATCTTGCACCCGTCCTTGGTCAATCCGCCCTTTACCAGGCAGCGTTGATCGATCCTGCGGTTGGCCCCTTCCAACAGCGCCGTCACGAGACGGCCTCGATGCGACTCGCGATGCCGGCCCATTCGTTGTGCAGCGCATGTGCCACATCGTCGTAGCCCGAGGGATACAGACCGGAGTCGTCGAGACGGCTTTCCCTGACAACCGAGCCCTTGGGCCGCCGCTTCGGCTCGAACAACCACGCGCCCACTTGATCCGGACCCAATGCGAGGTCGTCACCGCGTTCGGCCCTAGAGAGTTCCGAGCGCCGCACGATGTTGGCTAGTTCATCAAGCATCCATTCACTGTGCGTGGTGACAATGACCCGGATGCCTTTCTTGACGAGCGCAGCGAGTTGGCGCGTCAACGCGACCTGCATTGCCGGATGCAGGTGCGACTCTGGTTCCTCGACGATCAGCACGTTGCCGGGCTCGACCACGTGACGAAGATACAAAACCACCGGTGCAAGCTCAGAAACCATTGAGGAGGCGTTCGCCAGCGCCAAGTCGTCTTTCCATCCGCGCGGCCGGTAGACGAAGCTCGGATATTCGATGGGAGGCGGTCGATCGATGCGCACCGATCCGTCGAGAATGTCCTTCTCGATGCTCTTGCCGAAATCCCGCTCGGCCTTTCGACGGCCAAACCCGATCCGGTCGACCTCGATAAGCTGTTCGAGGAAATCCGCCAACACCCCGGAAAGCATCGATGTACGGGGGGCGGGGCGAAGGCCAGCACCAGGCGCGCTCGCGATCAGGGCGCTGACCACCAGTCTGTGCGCGTGCATCACGCCGGTTC
The DNA here is from genome assembly GCA_965214975.1 of Alphaproteobacteria bacterium. GTDB lineage: Bacteria > Pseudomonadota > Alphaproteobacteria > MPNO01 > UBA830 > JAJEBT01. The sequence continues at coordinate 189,747 of OZ244055.1, read as the reverse complement.
GGTCGGCGGGCAGGTAATAGGCGGGCAAATGCAAGGAACCGATCACGGAGGGGCTTACCACATCACCAACAGAGGACAGAAAATCCCAAGCCCAGAACTTCCGGGAACTGCTGTCCGCTTTCCCGTTCAGCAAGGACAATTCGCGATGCCAACGACGCCAATACATTCCCAACCCGCCATCACCATCTTCGGAATCGACCGGGATCGGCACCTCGGCCGGGATCGTGGCCCGGAACTCGGATTTTCTGGCCAGAGAAATCTCGTGTTCCACTACATCAGCGCAGTTCGGAATTCGACGCCGCATGACGATGCGTGCCGCACCCTTTCGGCCCTTGCGAACCAGCCTCCGGACTTCGCCGATTCCGAAGCAGCGCCCGATTTCAGCGGCAAGCATATCTGCGCTCTCGCCGAATTCGGACCGGATCGCTTCGGAGACCGGTGGAGGAAGCACGACGGTGTGCTCTTTCCGCAACTTCCCGTTGCCTTCCCGAGAACGCGCCATCTCCACAAGAGCGTCGACGCATTCATCGGACAGGTCCGACGATGCCCTCTCGAGAAGAGAAAACGGATAACCGCGGCGAAAACGCCGATCCGTGTAACTTTGACTGCCGCCGAAAAATTGGTGCAGGGCATAGATCAGGATCGCGAGATACGATTTCCCCGTGTTGCTCGGCCCGACGAACACCGTGAGCGGACGCAGGTCGATCCTGGCCTCAGCGATCGGCCCGAAATCCGTCACTTCGAGTTCAAGATCCCCGCTTCCCATCGTGCCTTCCATCGCCTTGCGTCTCCCGAACCGCTTCCCAGGGCCCGACCTGGAAATGCCAAGGTGACCTCAGCATAGCGTCTCCACACAACTAAGGAAGCGTCACGAAAAGAAGCGACACGCCCTGGAACAAGACTGCCCGCAAGCAGCCGGCCCGCGACACGGAGCGCGCGAGAGCGATTCAACCGACGCCGAACGGGTGCTCGTGAAACCGCTCTTGCAGCCGCCAGGCCCGCGCAGACGCCTCCGCAAGGCCGACCCGCGCGAGGGGGCGAACACGATTTTCCATTTCCTGGAGACGGGATGCGCCCGACGGGCGCTTCCCGAGGATCTTCCGCCGGTCGCGGCGGTCCGAAACCGCTTTCGCGACCGGTTTCGACCGGGCACCGGACGATCCCCTTGCCGGCTTGACGGCGCTCGAACGGCGGCACTCATGGCGGCGACAGGCTGGCGTCGGTGCCGGAAGCGGTGGGCTGCCGGTTACGGCTCAAGTCGTTGGAAACCCGATGACGGAAAGGATTCATCGTCATTCCCCGGCGTTGGGAGCGGAACGCTGCTTCGGACGGCCGGGGCGCTGCCGTCGGCTCGCCGAGAAGGTCGAGCGTTCCGTTGGCGGCTTCCCCGCCCGGTTCCAGCCGGCTTTGGCCCGGGTTTCCGTGTGCCGCCCCGGCCGATGTCGGTATCCCTCTCGCTTGTTGATGCAATCATGATTCAGAAACTATTTCCTCAAGGCAAACCGAACCTTGAGGCCGTTCATGTGCGTCCAGGGAAGGATTTCCTCATGCTGAAGCCTGCCGACGACGATGCCGGGAGCGATGCCCTGTTCGTCGGCAAACGCCTTGACGGCGTGCTTGCTACACGGAGAGGTTGCGACGAACCGTCGCCACGCCCGAGGGGGAATCAGCGTGTTCGACGCCCATTCGTCGGCCTCCGCCTCGAGCTCGGCCCCGTCTCCGACAGCCTCGTCCACGAAAACGCCTTTCTTGCTGTGAAGGAGGATGTGCGCCGCCTCGTGGAAGAAGGTGAACCAGAGACGGTCATCGAACTTGTGTCGGTCGGTCAGTTGAATGACGGCCTTCCTGGGCGACAGCCACCAGGCCGCGCCGCTGAGCGCCGTCCCCGGCAACGGCTGCACCAGCGCCAGCGCGACCCCGGCTTCGCTGCACAACCCTTCGGTCTGCCGCAAAGCCTCGACGATCGGCTCGCGCGTCAGACCCCGGATGGTTCGAACCGCGTGCCTGAATCGACTCTCGTTGTATTCCGCGCACTTCCGGCGTTCGGCCTCGATCTCGCCGAGCCGGAGCCAGGTGGCCAGTGCGGCCTCGCCGCTCTCGAATTTCGCGGAATGGCGGTAGGCCGCGTTGGCACGACCGTAACGAGCGATCCAAGCCTCAACCGAGCCCACGCGAAAGAACGCAAGCAACTTCGACATGGCTTCGATGTCTGATTCCGGGTTCTCGAAGCAGCCTCGCTTCACCAGTTCTCCAACAGGGAAGGCCTCGACCCACTCCGCCGAAACGGCGGCTTTCCGGGCCTCGGCCTCCCGGGCCTGGTGAAGCCGGTATTCGGCTTCGATCCCGAGCCAGATGCCGGCATCGATGCCAAGCACCCTCTCGAACTGCAGCGCGGTCCCCGGCTCCAGAGGCGCCTTGCCCGAGACGATCTCGCTGATCAGCTTGGGAGAGCGACCGCACCGACGCGCGAATTCGGCCTGCGCAATCCCCTCCGCCTCAAGGCGCTCTCCGAGGATCCATCCGGGCGGAACCGCATAGTCCGGGCTGAATTCGTTGGTCGTTGTCGCCATCTGTCCATCTCACCTCTTCGTTCTCCGTCAACGATAACCGACCACGTCGACGATCGTGACCGCCGTCACCGGTGCCGGCAGTTGCCGCGCGCTCCGGGATCTGTGGCAGGGCTGCCGGTCCGGAACCGCCGCCGGCCGGATTTCATCCGTCGGCCCCGGGTCGCTCCAGGCCGTGGATGCCGCACAGGAGGTGCGAGGACATGCCGCCGTCCGCCGGGACGTTCGTGCCGCGGAGCCAGCGGGATCCGTCCGACAGCAGGAACGCGACCACGGGCGCGATGTCGGCCGGCTGCCCCGGCCGGTCCATCACCCGCATGTCCTCTTCGGCGCGCTCGCCGAGGGTCTCGACGAAATCGGGCAGGATCGGCGTGTCCACCGGGCCGGGCGACACCGAATTCATTCGGATGCCGCGATCGCGCCAGGTCCAGCGATTCTGCATCGTCCAGACGATGAGCGCCTCCTTGGTGAAGAAGTAGGACCGGCCGCCCTGGTTGCCGACCCCGTGCTCCTCGACGAACGCCGCGACGCCGTCGAAGCCGAGGGAGGCCGCGGCCTTGATCTGGTCGATCGCCTGCGGCCAGCCGAAACCCGCGAGAGAGGCCAGGTTCACGATCGCCGCGCCGTCGGCAAGCTTGTCGACCAGACCCAGCGTCAGGTGCTTCAGTCCGACCAGGTTGACCTTGAGAACCTGGTCCGCCGGCGCCGTCGGCGGAAGGCCGGCGCAGTTCACGAGACCGTTCGCGCCGGCCGGCAGCGCCTCGACCAGGCTGTCGATGGAGGACGCCTCCGAGAGATCGGCACGGAAGAAGCCGGCAAGGTCGACGCCGGGATCGTTCCGGTCGACGCCGATCGCCGCTCCGCCGCCGCTCGCGATCTCGTGGCAGATACGTTCGCCGATCCCGGAGGAACAGCCGGTGACAACGACAGTTTTTCCGTCAAGCATGGGAGTCTCCTTCGCTTCGGGCGGGATGGCTCAGGCGTCGCCGGAGCCGAGATAGGAACGGCTGACGGCCTCGTCCGCCAGCAGGTTCGCGGCCGTGTCCGCACCGACGACATGCCCGTTCTCCAGCAGGTAGCCGCGGTCGGCGATCGCCAGGCTCCGTTTCGCGTTCTGCTCGACCAGAAAGATGCCGACGCCCTGGGCGCGGATCTCGGCAAGCGCGAGAAACAGGTCGCGGCACAGCAGGGGCGACAGGCCGAGCGACGGCTCGTCGAGCAGCAGGATGGACGGCGCCGACATGATCGCGCGGCCGACGGCGACCATCTGCTGCTCGCCGCCGCTCATGGTGCGCACGGTCTGGCGCCGCCGCTCCTTCAGCACCGGAAAAAGGGCGTGGATGCGTTCCCTGTTCGCGGCTTCCGCGCCCTTGGCCCGGTCGGGAAAGGCGCCGAGCGCCAGATTCTCGTCCACCGACAGGTCGCCGAAAACGCCCCGGTCCTCCGGAACCAGGGCGATGCCTTTCTCGACGATCCTGTGGGGCGGCAGGCCGGCGATCTCCTCGCCGTCCATCCGGATGCTGCACCCCGGGCGCGTCGGCGCGAGCCCGGCGACGCTCCGGATCAGCGTGCTCTTGCCGGCGCCGTTCGCGCCGAGCATGACCACGATCTCGTCCTCGGCGACCGAAACGGACGCGTCCTCGACCGCGTGATGCTGGCCGTAGAAGACCGAGAGGTTCCGGACCTCAAGCATCGTCTTCCCCGAGATAGGCCCGGACGACTTCCGGGTCGGCCAGAACCTCCCGCGTCGATCCCTCGGCGATCTTGACGCCGGAATTCATGACGATGCAGCGCCGGCACAGGGTGCGGATCGCGTCCATGACGTGTTCGACGACAATGATGTTGCGTCCTTCCGCCGCCAGGGACTCGACCAGCTCGATGCCGGTCCTCAGCTCGGCGGGATTGAGGCCGGCAAGCCATTCGTCGAGCAGAACCACCTTCGGGTCCGACATCAGGGCGCGCGCCAGCTCGACCCGCTTCTGGTCGATGTAGGTCAGCCCGTCGACCGGGTCGGCCGGGCTGCCGCGGAGACCGACCCGGTCCAGCAGGGCGGCGGACGCCGCCCGCAGGTCCCCGCCCCACCGCCGGGTGTGGCCGAAAACCCCTCCGACCATGACGTTCTCGACCACGCTCAGGGAACGCAGGATCCGGACGATCTGGAACGTCCTCGCGATGCCGGAGCGGGCGCGCCGGTGCGCCGGGTGACGGGATATGTCGTCACCCTCCAGGAAGATCGCGCCGCCGGTCAGCCGGAGAGCGCCGGAAATCAGGTTGATCGCCGTCGTCTTGCCGGATCCGTTGGGACCGATCAGTCCCAGCACCTCGCCCTCGCCGAGGGCCAGATCCAGGCCGTCGACCGCCAGCAGCCCGCCGAAGCGCCTCGACGCCCCGCTGACCTCCAGAACCCGCCGGGGCGCCGGATCAGCCATGACCGGCCCCCCGGCGCCGGAACCGTCCTTCGACCAGGCCGATCACGCCGTGCGGGATGAAGTAGACGATCAGCAGGAAGGCCACGCCGAGCAGCAGGATCGACTGGTTCGGCGCCTGGGCGGACACGACGTCCCAGACCAGGGCGAACGGGACCACGCCGACCAGCGGCCCCCACAGCCGGTGCGCGCCGCCCAGCAACGCCATGATGACCACCTGGAACGACAGCATGGCGCTGAACGCGTTGATCGGCTCGACGTAGTTCCAGCGCGGCGCGAGAATCGCGCCGGTCACGGCCGCGAAGGTGCACGAGACGACGAACAGCGCGACCTTGGCGCGCGCCGTGTTGATCCCCGAATGGGACGCGACCGTCTCGTCGTCTCCGATGACGCGCAACGCGAAGCCGAGCCGCGACCGGCCTATCGCCCAGCCGGCGAGGTACACCACCGCCGCCAGCGCGAGGAGCTGCCAGTAGACCGACCGCTCGCTGGTGTCGACCAGAACGTAGAGGCCGCTGCTCGCCCCCATCGTGGTCTGGATCCAGGTGAACAGCTCCCGGACCAGCTCCGCCAGGCCCAGGGTGAAGATGACGAAGTAGATGCCGGAGACCCGGAGCGTCGCCAGCCCGACGATGCCGCCCAGCGCGCCGCCGGCCAGGCCGGCGGCCACGACGAGCAGCGGGAACGGAAGGCTCGAGACGCCGGTGCCGACCGTGTACATGCCGATGCCGAAGAAGGCGGCCGTCGAGAGCGCGATGTAGCGCGTCGGGCCGGAGAACAGCGCCCAGGACGTCGCCAGGACGGTGTACATCGCGATCGTGATGCCCATCGACAGCCAGTAGCCGTCGTCGAGCGCGGGCAGCGTCGCGGCCGCCAGGAAACCGGCCGCCGCGACGGCGAAACGCCGGCGTTCCCTCGCCGTCGGCCTCATGCGGACCCGCGCCCGAACAGGCCCTGCGGGCGCCACAGCAGTATGGCGATGAACAGGATGTAGGCGGCGGCCAGGGTCAGCCCGGGATCGACCAGCCGGGCGACGGCGGATTCGACGATGCCCAGGACGAACGCGGCGACGATGGCGCCCCTGATGTCGCCGACGCCGCCGAAGATGATGATGATCAGCGCCTTCATGGTGAAGATGACGCCCAGCGAGGCGTCGAAGGTCAGGAAGGTGCTCAGCAGCGCGCCGCCGGTCGCCGTGACGGCGCCGCCCAGGGCGAAGGCCAGCGCCGACGCCTTGTGGACGTCGATGCCCACCAGCCCGGCCGCCGTCGGATTGACGGCGACGCCGCGCAGCGCGAGCCCGGTTCGCGACCGCCGGAGCCACAGGGCGAGCGCCGCGCACAGGAAGGCGGATCCGGCGAACGCGGCGATCCGGTTGAGGCCGTAGGGCTGGCCGAGGATCTCGAAAGGCTGCGCGAGATAGGAGTAGCTGAAGTACTCGCCGCCGAACGCGGCGACCATCACGCCGACGAGGATGAAGCTCATGCCGAAGGTGGCGAGGATGCTGTCGACCTCGAGCTGGCCGTGGAACCGGGCACGCCGGACGAGCGGCCGGAGCAGAAAGCGGTAGACCAGCCAGTTGCCGGCGAAGGCGAGCAGCGCCGCCGGCGGGATGGACAGGAACGGCGACAGCTTCAGGCCCGTCCAGAACCAGAAGGCGCCGAACGACCCGGCGACCAGCATCTCCCCGTTGGCGAGGTTCATGATGCGGGCGACGCCGTACTGCAACTGCAGGCCCAGCGCCATCAGGGCGTAGGAGCCGCCCAGCAGCGTGCCGAGGACCAGGATGTCCATTCAGGGATTTCGGGGCCCGAGCGGCGGACCGTCCGGACGGACGGTCCGCCGCCCGCGCCCGGCAGAGGCTACCAGCCCCGCTTCACCCTGACGGGCTTGGCGCCGGGCCGGCCCGTGCTGCGGACGCCGTGGAACACGCCGTCCTGCCACTGGCCGACGGTCCAGAACCGGCGCTCGTTCTGGTTGTCGAACCTCACCTCGCCGACAACGGTCCTGAAACCGTTCTCCTTGATGTAGGCGATGACCGCCTCGCGGTCGGTCGAGCCGACGCCCTCTATCGCCTGCTCCAGAACCTGGAGGCTGGCGTAGGTCACGGCGCTCGCCCAGTAGTCGGGGGCCTTGCCGGTGATCTTCCTGTGAGCCGCGATGTAGGCCTTCATCTCCGGCGTGTCCGGGTTGATGCCCCCGGCGCCGATGTTGCCCTCGATCGACTTTCCGAACTTGGCGGCGTAGGCCGGGAAGCAGGTGGCGACCGCGGTGTAGAAGACCTTGACGTCGAGGCCGGCGATCTTCGCCTGTTCGGTGAGCGCGAAGGTGTCCGGCGGATAGGACCAGGCGACGAAGGCGTCGGGCTTCGCCGCCTTGGCCGCCTTGACGACCGGCGACAGATCCTGCGTGCCCAGCGGGTACGACGTGTCGTACACGATCTCGAAGCCGGCCTTCTCGAAGATCGGCCGCGCGCTGTTCGCCAGCTCGATGCCGAACGCGTCGGCGACGTTGACCATCGAGACGCGGCTGCCGATCTCGCCCTTCGCGCGCATCTCGGACAGGACGTCGGCGACCGCCTCCGCGAACGCGGTCGTCGAGCCGAGCATGAAGAAGATGTTCGGGTAGCGCTCGGTGAGAACCTCGATCTTGTCGGTGATCGCCGACACCGCCAGTTGCGGATAGCCGTAGCGCGCGAAGACCGGCGCCGTCGCCAGGTTGAATCCGGTGCCGAAGGGCGCGACGATGAAGTCGACCTCGTCCTGGGTCGCGAGACGCTGGATCGCCTTGATGGCCTCGCCCGGATTGGTCCGGTCGTCGTATTCGATCAGCTTGATCTTCGCCGGACCGCTCTTCAGCTTCAGGCCGCCGCGGGCGTTGACCTGCTCGACCCACAGCCTGACGTTCGGCCAGTGGGTCACCGCGGCGCCGCCGGCCAGCGGTCCCGTCTTGGGCGCGGACGCGCCGATCCTGATTTCCGCCGCGTGCGCGGCGGCGCCTGCCGAAACCGCCACCGCGGCGGCGACAAGCGCGGAAAGGAGATGTCTGGCCATGTTTTCCTCCAGGGAACGTTGTCGCGATCTCGCCGGCGCCGGGCGGGCCAACGGAGAGGCCGCCCGGGTTTCCGGCGCCCGAGGGGCCGCCCCGGGGATTCGAGGGGCCTGATGTCCGTTGAACCAGGACGGTGCGCGCGGGCAGACCCCGATTCCGCCGGAGCGTAGCACGGCCCAGTCCGGCTTTGTACCCGGCGTCCTCCGGCGGCGTCCGGATGCCCGGGCGCGGGACCGCGCCGTCGCCCGGGAAGGCGGAATCCCCGCATGCGTCCGCGACCTTCCGGCCATCGGACCCGCGCGCCCGCGGCGGACCCGGGATCCTCGCTCTCCGGCATCCTTTCGGGCCTCCCCCGGCGCCACGTTTCCGGGAGTCCGTTCGGCCCGCCGACAGGCGGCGTCAAACGGAACGGGCGGGGAATTTTCCGCGCGGAATCAGGAGCCGGCGCGGATGCCAGGGCGCAAGGGGGGACAGGCGGCGCCTGACATTTGATCGAAAAAACCGTCGGACGCCGCCGCGAAGCCGCGAGACGCGCTTCCGCGACCGCTCCGGACACGGTCGGGCGCCGCGGGAATCCGCACTCGCCGGAGACGGCTCCTCGATCCCGCCGGATCCTTTCCGGAGCGATTCCCGAACGTCCCGGCCGGACCGTGGAAGGCGGGTCCGGCATCTTCCGACGGGACACGGCGCGCGACGCCGGCTGCGCGCGAACCCGCCGAGGGGCCTGCGGGTCTTCCGGCTGCGGCTCAGCGAACAGGCGCACGATGAACCGCTCGTCCGCCTCGACGAGATCGGGATCCGTCCCGTTGTGCTCCCTCATGCCGCGCACGATCTTCCTTGGCACTCCCAGCCCCATGTGCTCGAGATAGCCGTAGTCGCGCATCACGTCCTTCAGGAACTCGTTCCGGGCCGCCCTCGTTCCGGCGCGCATGCGCTGCGGCGTCATTCCGTCGGGGAGACTTCCGGGCGAAACGATCTCCAGGCGATCCCGGTACATCGCCAGCTCGACGTCGGTGTCCGCCAGGAGGTGGTCCCTGTGGATCAGGGCGTTGACCACCGCCTCGCGAACCGCTTCGACCGGATACGCCGGCCGTGCCGCGCGGCTCGCGCCGCTGTCGAGGACGGCGGTCACGGCGGTGTTGCGACGGACGAACTCCAGCGCCTGGTCGACGAGTCCGGTTTCCAGAGCGGCGCCGTCCCGGTTCATGAGCGGTGTCATCGGGCCGCGCAGCGCCCTCCGTTCCCTTGCCGCGCAGTCCTTCCCCGTTCCGGGGAAGGCCGCCGCGTCGATGCCGGCCCGAGGCAGGAACCGGTTAGGCACGCTCCCGAACAGAAGCATTCCCGCGAGGCTCACGCCTTCCTCGACCACGACCCCCGTGTTGACCAGCAGGGTCCGCCATCCCGCCCGGTCGTCGTCGGCCGGAACGTCCTGCTGGCGAACCCGCTCGAAGTAGTCCTTGAGCCGCCTGCGGTCCAGGTCGTCGATCCCCGATCCGGAGACCGGCCGCCGGTCGGCGGGGAACGCCCCGCGCTGCCGGAACAGCCAGCCCAGCTCCCGGGGCGTCGGCTCCCGGCTTCGGCTGCCGACCCGGATGTAGCGGGCGTTTCCGCTGTTGTGCCGCCGGCTGTGCACGCCGATGCCTTGCGGCACGCGCACGACCGCCACGTCCGAGCCCGGGCGCACGTCCCTGACCGTCTCGAAGAACGGGACGATGCCGGGCCTGATCTTGTCCCGGCACGCGGTCATCACCCACTCCTCCAGACGGTCGCGCGTCAGTCCGGTGACGGTCCCGTCGTCGTCCACGCCGAGCAGCACCATGCCGCCCTCGAGGTTCAGGAACGCGACGAGTTCCCTTGCGAGCTCGTGACTCCGCAGGACGTCGCGCTTGAACCCGACGCCAGAGTTCTCGCCGTTCGCGATCATCTCGAGGAGTTCCGTCCGCGTCGTCATGCTCGGAATCCCTGTCCGGAGCGCCGCATCCCGAAGGCGTCCCTGCCGCCCTCCGGCGTCTCCTCGACCAGCTCCCGCGCCGGTCCCGATTCGACGGAGCCCGTGCGTTCGGGCGCCATCTTCTCCTGGCCCTCCTCGGCCTCGCCGGACGCGGTGAGGCCGAGGACTAGCCCGGCGTCACCGGACGCCGGGACGTTCGCGTTGCGCGTCGAGGACACGAACTGCCGCCGCCGTTTCTCCCGCCGCACGATCGGCACGATCCCCTCGGTGACGAACCGGTTGTCGAGGTCGTCTCCGGGCCGGTCGACCACGGGCGGCGCTTCCGGGCCGGGCGGCAGGAGCGGGAGCGCCGCCGTCGCCTTTCGCCCCCTGGAGAGCGCGTCAGGCATCCGCCGTGCCGCCGGCGCGCCTTCCGTTGCCGTGTTCAACTCGATGCGGGTCGTCGCGGGCGGCCCAACCTCTTCGATGTTCCGGTGTCATCCTCGATAGTCATGATGAGCGCGGTTTTCGGCTCGTCGGGGAGGATCGGATAACCGCGCCGTTCGACGCGTTTCGGTTCGTTCTCGTCGATCACGGCGGCGCGTTCGAGGACGCCGATCACGAGTGCCTCGTCGACCGGATCGCCGTCCAGCACGTCGGCGATGTCGGTCGGCGGAGTGGTGATCCCGCGCATCCTCAGATAACGTACCCAGCCGACGTCGCGCCAGTACTCCCCCGACGCGCTCGCTGACGACGGCGCGTCTGAGCGATCGGAATTCGCCGTTGATCCTCGCGAGATACTTCCTGACCGCTTCCGACTTGAGGGGCGGGAAATCCTCGCTCACGATGCCATCGCCCAGATCAGAAGCAGCACGAAAGGCAGGGCCAGCGTGATGGCGATTATCCACAGGATGATCGAGAGCGGCGTCCTGATGGCCCGGCTCATCGGCGGCTTTTCCGTCCGCCGTTCCGCGTCGGTTTGCACCGGCTCCGCCGCTTTCCGGCTTCCGCCTTCGTCGAGTGTCCGCCGCGCTTCGGATGCGGTGTCCATGACGAACGTCGCGAGGACAAACGCGTCTTCAGCGTCGCCGACGTCAACGAAGGCGGGCAGGCCACGGCTTTCGGCGCGGCCCAGCATCGCGGATAGTATCGCGACGCTTGGCGTGATGGTGCGTGCGCCTTCGCGTTTCCGGGCGAGCCGGATCGCCGATCGGATACTCGTCGCGGCGTCGTTCCGTTTCTCGTCAGTCATACTCGATATCTTCCAAATATCTCGCCCGCTCGACCATGAGCACGGCGTCGCCGCCGTCCGGCGGATAGTACGGCGATCCTTTCATCGCCCATAGCGATTTCCCGAGTCGCCCGCGCCTCAGAACGCTGTTCGCCATCTTGGCGAATTTCCATCGTCCGATCTTGGCTCGCAGCTCTCATGTGCAGGTCACGGACGCCGTCCGGAGCGGGCTCCGCGGCGGGCGGGAGATCAGTCCCGCGCCACGCACATGGCGATTCCCATGCCGCCGCCGATGCAGAGCGTGGCCAGGCCCCTGCGGGCGTCGCGGCGGCGCATCTCGTGCAGGAGCGTCACCAGGACGCGGGCGCCCGAGGCGCCGATGGGATGCCCGAGCGCGATCGCGCCGCCGTTGACGTTCACCCTGTCCGGATCCCAGCCGAGATCCTTGTTGACCGCGCAGGGCCTGCGCGGCGAACGCCTCGTTGGCCTCGACGAGGTCGAGGTCGTCCACCGACCAGCCGGCGCTCTCGAGGGCCTTGCGGCTCGCGGGGATGGGCCCCGACCCCATGATCGCGGGGTCGACCCCGACCTGGGCCCAGGAAACGATCCGGGCCAGAGGCTCGATGCCGCGCTCCTCCGCCTCGGCGGCGGTCATCAGGACGAGCGCCGCGGCACCGTCGTTGATGCCCGACGCGTTGCCCGCGGTCACCGTGCCGCCGGGGGCGAAGGCGGGCCGGAGCTTCGCGAGATCCTCGAGGGCGGTGCCGTTGCGCGGGTGCTCGTCGGTGTCGACGGTGATGTCGCCCCTGCGGGTGGAAAGGGTGACGGGCACGATCTCGTCGTCGAACCGGCCGGATCTCTGGGCGTCCTCGGCCTTCCGCTGCGAGCGGACGGCGAAGCGGTCCTGCTCGTCGCGGGTGATCTGCCAGCGCTCGGCGACGTTCTCGGCCGTGTTGCCCATGTGGTAGCCGTTGAAGGCGTCCCACAGACCGTCCTTGATCATGGTGTCCACGAACTCCGCGTCGCCCATCTTGGCCCCGGTCCGCAGGTTCCGCGCATGCGGCGCCTGACTCATCGATTCCTGCCCGCCGGCGACGACAATCCCGGAATCGCCGTTGCGGATCGCCTGCAGCCCCATGGCGACGGACTTGAGGCCGGAGCCGCAGAGCTGGTTGACGCCGTACGCGGGAACCTCGACCGGCAGGCCCGCGGCGACGGACGCCTGGCGCGCCGGATTCTGGCCCTGCGCCGCGGTCAGGATCTGGCCCATGATCACTTCGGAGACCTCGCCGGGATCGACGCCCGCACGCTCGAGCGCGGCCGAGATCGCGACCTTGCCGAGCTCCGAGGCCGCAAGCGCGGCAAGCGCGCCGTTGAAGGTTCCGACGGGGGTGCGGGCCGCGCCCGCGATGACGACTTCGGTCATGGAACTGTCTCCGGCTCGCCGACCGCCGCGCCTTCGCGGCCCGGCCGGTCGTCGTTTCCGTTTGTGCCGGAATCCGCCGGGGATTTCAAGACGCGGACCGGCCGCCGTCAGGGTGGTCCCGTGCCGCGGCTCCGAACCGGACCCGGCCGATTGGCGACGCCCTCAAAGCCCGCAGACCGTGGCGACGGCACGAACGGGACCGCCTCCGACCCACCCGGACAAGCCGATGGCAGGCCCCGTGCGCGAGCCGAAGGACGTTCCTTTCTGGGGACGGATGCACCGACGTCGGCGGGCTTGGCCACGGTCCCCGGGTCGGGATCGCCTCGCTTGCGTGGCCGCGCGCCCCCGGGGCCTCGTCGCAACGCTCCTCATCCGCCAGGGTCGGCGCGTGCACATCCATCCCGGTCATCGAAGCCTTGTCCGCTTCCGTCGGCTTTCGCCCCCGCTACCCTCCGTCCGGGATTGTCACGGTTTCCGCGTCCGACATTCAACGCTTACCTGTTCCTCGAGACCGAGTTCGGTGAGCGCTTGCCGAAGGTCCGTTTCCAGGGATGCGGCCTTGGGTGCCGCGATCTCGGCCTGGAATTCCACCCTCGCCGTGAGTCCTTCGCCGGACCGGAGCTTCGGGATGACCTTGGTGCCGAGACGGTTCCATAACTCCGGCGGCACCGTTCCGGACACGCGCAGTCGAGTCGGCGGTGCGTCCGGGCGGAACACGGGTTCAGGGCGGCGTCCGGTGCCGGGACCGGACTCCTGGTCGCCCGGGGGTTCCGGTCCCGGTTCGGGTGCCGCCGCCGCTCGAAGCGCCTCGCTCCGGGCCTTGGTCAGAAGGAACACGCTCGGCTCGAACACGACTTCTTCGGCCCCGACCGGCTCCGCGTGCCACAGGCGTTCGTGCCGGCCATCCGCCGCGGTGCCGGATGCGAGACCGAAGGAACCGCTTTCGACGAACTCGACGATCTTCCGGCGCAGGGTGGCATCGGGATCAATGAGCCGGGTCAACGAACCGTCGAGGAAACTCCGGCGCAGGCCGGCGAGCGGCCAGGCCCCGGTCTCCCTGAACGCCGGCGGCCAGTGCCGGTCGAGATAGCCGGCGCCGACAGTCTCGCTGAGGAGGGCTTCGGTCCCGAGCGCGGCGATCGCGCGGCCGCAGAGCGTCTCGTTCGCGCTGCCATGACCGGCCCCAGGGTCAATGGTCCTGGGTCGGGAATCGGCTTGGGCATCATGGAGTGCCACGAAGCGGTAGCCGCCCCAGACCTCGTCTCTCGCCACGTTTTCCGCGCCCTTCACCTTGGCGCGCAGCTCGTTCCGGTCGGCCCGGTCGAACTCCGTGCCGAGCACGCCTTCCGCCACCTCTCGGAAGACCCGTTTCCAGGCAAGCCATTGCTCCACCCGGTCCCTGAGCTCCCGTCCCGACTTCCTGGCGCGCCAGACCAGGGAGGCGGGCTACAGTCTCGGCGAAGCTCCCCTCTCCCTGGTCCATTGCGCAATCCGTCTTGCAATCCGCCCGTCGCGCTTCCATTCGACCTCCGGGTCGATGAGAACCAGCATCAGGCGTGGCGTGTCCTGTATGGCTGCGCCGTCTTCGGGAAAGGGGACAACTGGAAGACCGGCGCCCCGGGCGACCTCCGGCAACGCCTCGTCCGAAGCCTGGGGGGAACGGTCGCGAGCAGACGGAACATCGTGCCCAAGCTCTGCCGGGGCCGCAGGCAGGGGCCGCGAGGCGGCGCACTCGTCGAGCAGGAATTTCACGAAGTCTCCCGAACCGCGATGCGGTCGTGCACCTGCTCCCCCGCCAACGAGCGGTAAGCAAGTAGAAGGCAGGCCCGGATGTCCTCCGGTTCGAGGAACGGATAGTTCCTGAGCAGGTCTTCAACGGTCTCCCCTGCCGCCAGATTGGCCAGGACGTGCTCCACGGCGATCCGCATGTCGCGGATGATCGGCTTGCCGCCGAAGACGTCCGGGCGAACGGTGATGCGAGCGAGCAGGTCGGTCTCTTCAATCATGATTTTCTCCCTGGATTCTCTTTCTCGGGCTTCGTCGATCCGGCCGGACCGGCATCGGCGCCGGTCGGGATCCGACAGTCCGTCGGCAGAGCGTTTCCACCGGCTTGCCGTCTGTCAACGAAGAGCTCCATTCCGTCACCTCGGCACAGCCGGGAGCATGGCGTCAAGCACCCGCTTCTCGCGACTGCCACGCGGACAAGGCGCGGAGAATCCGCGCCGCGGTCCCGTTCGGATGCGATCAGCGTCCGCAAAGCGTTGGAATGGCCCCTTGCTTGGAGGAGCATGGCCGCGGGCACGCGGTCAAGCGCGGTGGCGTCGCCGATCCGAAGTTCGAAGCTGCCGTCGATGACGGCCCCGCCTTCTCGTCGCCGGTTCCTCGACGGCGGCGCGGTTTCCAGTTCGGGAAACAGTGCTGCCTGCGTGCCGGCGCCCAGGATGCTGTCGATCCAGTCGGCGGCGGCGCCAGCGCCGTCTTCGCCGAAAAGCGTCCTGGCGCGCTCGGCCGCGGGAAGCAACTGCACCACGCCCTTGTGCTGGTCGATGATGCGGCCGGTCCAGCGGTCGGGGTCGATGCCCATGGGTTGGGCGAGCGGCTCGCGAACATGCGCGGGCCGGTCTCCGCCGCCGAGTGCGCGAACACGCTGTCGCAGCGGGAGCTGGAAGCGCTCGGCGCCTGGAAAATCGGAGACCGGCCGCAACCGGCGAGCGCGGGATCGTCCCGCGGCCGCAGCGGCCGCGCGGGTTTGTGAACGGCGGGGCCATGCCCTACATTGGCGCGCTCGGCACGAGGCGGGGGAAAAGGCGCCATGGGCGGTCGGACAACGGTCGGAACGCTGAGCGTCGACGCGACGCTCCACCAATTCGTCGAGGCCGAGGCGCTGCCCGGCACCGGCATCGGCCCCGGGGCGTTCTGGGCGTCTTTCGAGGCCATCGTCGCCGAGTTCTCCCCGCGCAACCGCGCGCTTCTCGCGCGCCGCGACGAGCTGCAGGCGCGGATCGACGACTGGCACCGCGAACGCCGGGGCCGGCCCCTCGACGCCGCCGGGTACAGGGAGTTCCTGACCGGGATCGGCTATCTGGTTCCGGAAGGGCCGGCGTTCGGGATCGGCACCGCCGGCACCGACGCCGAGATCGCGTCGGTTCCGGGGCCGCAGCTCGTGGTTCCGGTCACCAACGCGCGCTACGCGCTGAACGCCGCGAACGCGCGCTGGGGCAGCCTCTACGACGCCCTCTACGGCACCGACGTCATCCCCGACGACGACGGCGCCGGGCGCGGCGGCTCCTACAACCCGGCGCGGGGCGCCCGCGTCATCGCCTACGCCAGGGGGTTTCTCGACCGGGCCGCGCCGCTCGCGGAGGGATCGCACCGCGACGCGGTCCGCTACGCCGTCGAGGACGGCGCGCTTTCGGTGTCCCTCGGCGGCGGCGCGGCGACGGGGCTCGCCGACGCGGGCCGGTTCGCGGGCTTTCGCGGCGAGCCCGCCGATCCGTCGGCCGTCCTGCTCGTCAACAACGGCCTTCACGTGGAGATCAGCATCGACCGGGACCATGCGGTGGGGGCGGACGACGCCGCCGGGGTCCGCGACGTGATCCTCGAATCCGCGGTCACGACGATCATGGACTGCGAGGATTCGGTGGCCACCGTCGACGCCGGGGACAAGGTGCTCGCCTACCGCAACTGGCTGGGCCTGGTGCGCGGCGACCTGACGGCGCGTTTCGAGAAGTCCGGCGGAACGGTCGAGCGGACCCTGGCCCCCGACCGCGGGTACCGGGCGCCCGACGGGAGCGCGTTCGCGCTGCCGGGGCGCAGCCTGATGCTGGTCCGCAACGTCGGCCACCTGATGACGATCGACGCGGTCGTCGACGGCGACGGCAACGGGATCCCGGAAGGCGTTCTCGACGGCGTGATGACGTCGCTGATCGCCAGGCGCGACGTTCTCGGCGCCGGCGCGGGCCGCAATTCGCGGACCGGATCGATCTACATCGTCAAGCCCAAGATGCACGGCCCCGAGGAGGTCGCCTTCGCCGACGACCTGTTCGCGCGCATCGAGGACGCGCTCGGCCTCGGCCGCAACACGCTCAAGATGGGGATCATGGACGAGGAGCGCCGCACCACGGTCAACCTCAAGGAGTGCATCCGGGCGGCCCGCGACCGGGTCGCCTTCATCAACACCGGGTTCCTCGACCGCACGGGCGACGAGATGCACACCTCGATGGAGGCGGGCCCGATGATCCGCAAGGGCGACATGAAGACGTCCGCCTGGATCCTCGCCTACGAGGACTGGAACGTCGACGTCGGCCTCGAGTGCGGGCTGCAGGGCCGCGCCCAGATCGGCAAGGGCATGTGGGCCATGCCGGACCTGATGGCCGACATGGTCGCGCAGAAGATCGCCCATCCCCGGGCCGGCGCCAACACCGCCTGGGTGCCGTCGCCGACCGCGGCCACGCTGCACGCCATGCACTACCACGAGGTCGACGTGTTCGCGCGCCAGCGCGAGCTCGCGGACCGGCCGCGGGCGCGCCTCGACGACATCCTGACGCTGCCCGTGGCCGACCGGCCCGACTGGCCGCCCGGGGACGTCCGCCGCGAGCTCGACAACAACGCCCAGGGTATTCTCGGCTACGTGGTCCGGTGGGTCGACCAGGGGATCGGCTGCTCCAAGGTGCCCGACATCAACGACGTCGGGCTGATGGAGGACCGCGCGACGCTCAGGATCTCGAGCCAGCACGTCGCCAACTGGCTCCGCCACGGGGTCTGCACCGAGGAGCAGGTGCGCGAGACGCTGGAGCGCATGGCGGCGGTGGTCGACCGGCAGAACGCCGGGGATCCCGGATACAGGAACATGGCGCCGGACTTCGGGTCCAGCATCGCCTTCCAGGCGGCCTGCGACCTGGTGTTCCGCGGCACCGAGCAGCCGAACGGCTACACCGAGCCGGTGCTGCACCGCCGCCGCCGCGAGGCGAAGGCGAGGGGCTGAGCGCCGGCGTTCCGGGAGTCCGCGAATGACGCAGGGGAACACCGTCCGGGAGCTTCTCGACGCGGGCGGGAGCGGCCGTCCCGCGATCGGCGCGCCGGGGCGCGAGCCGCTGGACCACGGGGGGCTGCGCGCGCTCGCGGACGCGACCGCGGCGCGGCTGAACGCGCTCGGCGCCGGCCGCGGCGACCGCGTGGCCCTCGTGCTGCCGAACGGCCCGGAAATGGCCGCCGCCTTCGCCGCCGTGGCCTGCGCGGCGACGACGGCGCCGCTCAACCCCGCCTACCGCGAGGACGAGTTCGACTTTTATCTCGGCGATCTCGGGGCCCGGCTCCTGGTCGTCGCCGACGGCTCGGATTCGGCCGCCGTCGCGGTCGCCGGACGGCGGGGCATCCCGGTGGCCCGGCTCGTGCCGGACGCCGGCGGTCCCGCCGGAAGCTTCTCGCTCGAGGGCCCGGACGGGGCGCCGGCGGCGCCCGGCCCCGCCTCCCCGGACGACACGGCGCTGGTCCTGCACACCTCGGGGACCACGTCGCGGCCGAAGATCGTTCCGTTGACGCAGCGCAACGTCGCGGCCTCGGCCCGCAGCATCGGGCGGTCCCTCGCGCTGGCGCCCGCCGACCGCTGCCTCAACGTCATGCCGCTGTTCCACATCCACGGTCTGGTCGCCGCGGTGCTGGCGTCGCTGGCGGCCGGCGGCAGCGTGCATTGCGCGCCGGGCTTCAACGCGCTGCGTTTCTTCGGCTGGATCGGGGAGATCCGGCCGAGCTGGTACACGGCGGTCCCGACCATTCACCAGGCGGTTCTCGCGCGCGCGCCGCGCAATCCGGACGGAGTCCGGCGGGCGCGGGAATGCCTGAGGCTGGTGCGGTCCTCGTCGTCGTCGCTGCCGCCGCGGGTGATGGCCGAGCTCGAGGAGACGTTCGAGGCGCCGGTCATCGAGGCCTACGGGATGACCGAGGCCGCCCACCAGATGGCGTCCAACCCGCTGCCTCCGGCGGCGCGCCGGCCGGGCTCGGTGGGCGTCGCGGCCGGCCCCGAGATCGCGATCGCCGCCGAGGACGGGAACCGCTTCCGCGCGGCGGGGGAGACCGGCGAGATCGTCATCCGCGGACCGAACGTGACGCCGGGCTACGAGAACAACCCCGCCGCCAACGCGGAGGCGTTCTTCGACGGCTGGTTCCGCACCGGCGACCAGGGGGTCGTCGACGAGGACGGCTACGTCACGATCACCGGGCGCCTCAAGGAGATCATCAACCGCGGCGGGGAGAAGATCTCGCCGCGCGAGGTCGACGAGATCCTGATGGACCACCCCGCCGTGGCGCAGGCGGTCACCTTCGCGCTGCCGCACGACCGGCTCGGGGAGGACGTCGCCGCGGCGGTCGTGCTCCACGACGGCCGGACGGCCGCGGAGGGCGAGCTCCGGGACTTCGCGGCGGCCCGTCTCGCGGACTTCAAGGTGCCGCGCAAGGTGGTCCTGCTCGACGAGATCCCCAAGGGGGCGACCGGCAAGCTGCAGCGCATCGGCCTCGCCGGGAAGCTCGGGCTCGCCTAGCGGGCGGCGGCCGTGCGCATCTGCATCTTCGGCGCCGGCGCGATCGGCGGCTATCTCGGCGCCGGGCTCGCGGCGCACGGCGCCGACGTCTCCCTGATCGCGAGGGGGCCGCACCTGGAGGCGATGCGGGCTCGCGGCCTCGTCGTGGTGTCGGGCGGCGAGCGCCGGCGGGTGCGGGTTCCGGCGTTCGGGGATCCGGCCGAGGCGGGGCCGCAGGACTACGTGGTGCTCACGCTGAAGGCGCATTCCGTGGCCGCGGCGGCGGGCCGGATCGCCGAGCTGTTCCACGACGGCACGGCGGTGGTGTGGGGCGTCAACGGCGTTCCGTGGTGGTATTTCCACGGCCTCGACGGCCCCTACCGGGACCGTTCGCTCGCGTGCCTCGATCCGGACGGCGCGCTGCGGGACACGCTGGGGCCCGAGCGCATGATCGGCTGCGTGGTGCATCCGGCGGCGGAGGTGGTCGAGCCGGGGGTGATCGCGCATGTCGACGGCGACCGGTTCCCGCTCGGCGAGCCGTCGGGCGAGAGGAGCGCGCGGGTGACGGCGCTGTCGGAACTCCTGATCGCCGCCGGGTTCAAGGCGCCGGTGCGGCCCGACATCCGCAGCGAGATCTGGGTCAAGCTGTGGGGCAACCTGTCGTTCAACCCGATCAGCGCGCTCACGGGCGCGACGCTGGAGACGATCGGGACCGATCCCGGGACGCGCGGGGTGGCGCGGCGCATGATGCTCGAGGCGCGGGAGATCGGCGAGAGGCTGGGCGTCCGGTTCGCGGTCGACGCCGAGCGCCGGATCGACGGCGCGGTGAAGGTCGGCGCGCACCGGACGTCGATGCTCCAGGATCTCGAGCGCGGGCGGCCGATGGAGATCGACGCGCTGGTGACGGCGGTGCAGGAGATGGGGCGCATGACCGGGGTCGCGACCCCGTGCATCGACGCGGTTCTCGCCCTCGTGCGCCAGCGGGCCCGCGAGGCCGGCTGCCATGGCTGAGCGCGTCCGGATCGACCTTCCCGAGGGCCGCCTCTCCGGGGCCTGGATCCGCCCGCGCGCCGGCACGGACCCGGTCCTGGTGTTCCTGCACGACGGGCTCGGCAGCGTGGAGTCGCTGCGGGGGTTTCCCGGGCGGCTCGGCGAGGCCCTCGGGCTTCCCGCCTTCGCCTACGACCGGCTCGGCTACGGCCGCTCGGACGAGGCGGCCGCGTTCCCGGACGACTTCATGGGCGTCGAGGCCGACCGGCTGGAGCGGGTTCTCGACGCCGCCGGCATCGCGGACTGCCTCCTGGTCGGCCATTCGGACGGCGGCACGGTGGCGCTCCTGCACGGCGCCCGCCGCCACGGGCGCGTCCGGGCCGCGGTCGCGATCGCGGCCCACGTCCGGCGGGACCGGCTGACGCTGGCGCAGGCCGAGCGCCACGCGCGGATGGCCGAGGACGGCGACGTGCCGGAGTGGATGACGCGGTTCCACGGCGCGCGCGCCCGCGGCCTGCTGCGGCTGTGGTCCGGGACGTGGCGGCGCGCGCTCTACGACAGCTGGGACATCTCGGACGGGATCGCGTCGTTCCGGGCGCCGCTTCTCGCCCTCCAGGGGGCGGAGGACGCCTACGGGCTTCCGGAGCAGCTCGAGAGCATCGGCCGCGCGGTGGCGCATGCCGAGACCGACCTGATGGCGGGGCTCGGGCATTTTCCGCATCTCGAGGATCCCGGGCGCACGGTCGGGCGCATCGCGCGGTTCCTCGCCCCGCACCGTTCCGCGGACGCCGCCTGAAGCCGGCATGGCCGACGGGATCGAGTACCCCTTTCCGCCGCTGGCGGAGGGCGAGGCCCTCGAGGTCGCCGAGGGCCTCCACTGGGTGCGCATGCCGCTGCCGTTCGCCCTCGACCACATCAACCTGTGGCTTCTGGAGGACGGCGGGGGCTGGACGGTGGTCGACACCGGCTACAACACCGACGCCGTCCGCGAGGCGTGGCTCGGGATCCTGGAGCGGCTCGGCGGCGGCGCGCCGGAGCGGACGATCTGCTCGCACTTCCACCCCGACCACATGGGGCTCGCCGGCTGGTTCGCCGAGCGGTGGGGCGCGCCGCTGTGGGCGCCCTACTCGGAATGGCTGCAGGCCCACGTGGCGTCGGCCCGGCTGGTGACGCACGACTTCGCGCGCTGGGACGGGTTCTTCGCGGAGAACGGCGCGGCGCCGGAGACGATCGCGGGGGCCCGGCTGTTCCGCGACCGGCTCGGCGAGCCCTGGCACCGGCTTCCCGACACCGTGCGGCGCATCGCCGACGGCCAGGAGATCCAGATCGGCGGGCATTCGTGGCGCGTGATCACGGGCGGCGGCCACACCCACGAGCACGCGTCGCTGTGGTGCGCCGAGCGCGGGATCCTGATCTCGGGCGACCAGATCCTGCCGCGGATCACGTCCAACATCAGCGTGTGGTACACGGAGCCCGACGGCGATCCCCTGGGCGACTACCTGGCGAGTCTCGACAAGTTCGGCGGCGTCCCCGGGGACGCGCTGGTGCTGCCGTCGCACGACCGCCCCTTCCGCGGGATCCACGGCCGCATCGACGCGCTGCGCCGCCATCACGACGGGCGGCTCGACGCCGCGCTGGCGGCCTGCAAGGAGCCGCGCACCGCGGACGAGGTTCTCCCCCGCCTGTTCGACCGCGAGATCGGACCCGCCGAGTACAACTTCGCGATTTCCGAGACCCTGGCCCATCTCAACCGGCTGGTCCGCCTCGGGCGGCTTCGCCGCGACAGGGATCCCGACGGCCTGACGCGGTTCCGGGTGCCGTGACGCCGGCGGCGACGGGGGTCTGGCGGTCCGAGGTGCGCGAGGCCGACACGGCGCACGCGCTGGGCAACGCCGGCATCCGCGTGCTGGCGACGCCGGTTCTGGCGGAGTTCTGCGAACGGGCGGCCGCGGACGCCTGCCGCCGCGCGGGCCTCGCGCCGACGCGCCGCCTTCGGGTCGACATCCGCCATCTCGCGCCGACCCCGGTCGGGGACAGCGTCGAGATCCGCGCGACGGTGACGGGCGTCGACGACGCGTGCGTGACGCTCGGGATCGCGGGCGGGGATTCCGCGGGCGCCGTCGTTTCCGGGCGCGTGACGCGGCTCCGGTGAACGGGCCGCCGTCCTATTCCGCCGGGATGGCGGCCTGCCAGGCCCGCGCGGTGGAGCCGCAAGACGTGGCAGACGGCAGCCTGACGACGGCGGCGCTGCATCTCCTGTGCGAGACGGCGTGCCACAACGTCCTCGTGCCGCGCTACGGCCCCGACGATTCGAGCGTCGGGCTTCGCAACGACATCTGGTTCTGGGGGGACGCCGGGGTCGGGGACAACGTCCACTGCGAGGCCGTGATCGCGGCGGCGGACGGCCGCCGGATCGCGTTCAACGTGTTCGCCCGCGCCGGCGGCCTCGAGATCGCGCGCGGCGTCCACGAGCGGATGCTGGTGTCCCGGAGCCGTTTCCTGGACCGGCTGTCGCGCCGCGGGAGCTGACGGCGACGCGCGGGAGGGGAGCGTCCGGCCCGGGCGCGTCCCGGACAACCCGAAGGGGGCCGCGGCAGCGTCTGACCTCCCGCACGGGGACGGTCCGCGCGAGGGACCGCCGGCCCGCCGGCGGAGTGCTTGCCATATAGCCGTCCCTCTGGTAAGAATTTACGACTTTCCAATGATGCAGGAGGTCGCCATGCCATTCGTGACCGTCAGGCCGAAGTTCCAGGTCACCATTCCAGCCGGACTGCGCAAGGACATCGGCCTGCGCGAAGGAGACATCATGGAGGCCACTCTTGTCGGAAACGGAATCCTGTTCAGACCGAAAGAGGTGGTGGACCGGGACGTGGTCGCCCAGCGCATCGCCGCCAGATTTGCGGCAACGCAGCCGTCGCCCGCCGATCTCGGGCGCTCCGAGGACGAGATCATGAGGGATTCGATCGCCGAGATAGCCGGATCGCGTCGCGACCGCCGCCGCGGCAGGCCGTGAGGGTCGCCCCGGACCGCAACGTCCCGGTGCCGGCGGAGAGAAGCGACGGCGCTTGCCGCAAGGTCGTCGACAGGGCCGCGAGGCGACGCGGGCGGGCACCGTGCAGGGAGGACCGGGGAGTCCGCGGTCGGAGAGACCGATCGGCCGGCCGTCCCCGCCGGGTCGGCGAACATCGTCTTCGGCCTTCGCGATCCTGACGCTCGGCGAAACCGGATCCGGGCGGTTGCCATCAAGCAAATCATTGCCGGATGCCCTTGGAGAAGGCAGGATGGAAACGCGCTCCGGTCCGCCCTGCACCGGGGGAGACACGGTTGGAGTTCCCGTCGTCGCAGGCGAGCCGGATCAACACGGGGAGACCGAAATGACCTCTCGTTCCCATCAGGACAGGACAGCCCCCTCCGCCGGGAAGGGCCGCCTTCTCGGCGAGGAAATCCGTTTCTACGAACGGAACAGGGAGGCCTTGATTCGAGACCATCTGAATCGTCACCTGCTCATCAAGGGAAGCGAAGTCATCGGCTCGTTCCCGACGGAGAGCCAGGCCATCGGAGAGGGCGTGCGCCGGTTCGGCACCGGGCCCTTTCTCGTTCGGCTGACCGGAGAGGACACGCCTGTCGTGTCCGTCCCGGCCCTGACCCTGGGCATTCCGCTGTGCCGGTGACGAGCTCGCAGGCAACGAAGCGGCGGGAAGAGGCCGGCGAATCCGAACCGGCTCCGGAGCCGCCGGCGGCGCGGGGCCCGGCCGTTCCGGTGTTGCTGTCCGTTTCGGACAAGACTCGGCAGATCCTGACAGCGGCCGGAAACCCGGTTCCCGAGCCGGTCACCGGACCGGCTCCCATGGACACTGGCGCAACCCCTGCCCGCGCTGGCGAGGGACGGTCAAGCGTCGCGTCCGCGACGACGGTTGCCGTCGCGCCGTCGCCGGAGGCGGGGCCGGACGGTTCCGGCGGGGCGGCCCGCCGGCGGCGGTTCCGCGTTCGCCCCGCGGCACGGCGCGCACCGGTTTTCCCGCGCCGCATCCCGGCTCCCGCGATTCGGGCGCCGGGCCGCGCGGCGGCATCCGGCTCCGGGAGGACGCGGGAGAACGCCCGCGGGCGGGCCGCGGGCGGCCTCAGTTCGGAAGCAGCACGTCCTTGGCCTGGTTGATCTGGGCCGCGATGAAGGTCGATCCGCCGCGGTCGGGGTGGTTGGCGCGCAGCAGGCGCCGGTGCGCCTCGCGGATCTCCCGTTCGGTGGCGCCGGGCCCGAGGCCGAGGATCTCGAGCGCCTGGTCGCGGGTCATCGCGCCACCCGGCGGGGCCTCCCCCGCGCCGGCGGACCGCGCCGCGCCGTGGACGCGGTCGAGATAGGATTCGAGGATCGCCGCGGATCGCGGATCCTCGACGCGGCATTCGCGCAACAGGTCGAGAAGCTCGTCGAGGGACATCTCGTCGAGGGTGCGCCCGGCATGCCTGCCGAAGATCACCGTGCCCTTCAGAACGCCGCTGTCGTGGTCGAGCTCCATCCGCAGGTAGCGGGTCTCGACGTCGGAGCTGCGCCCCGGCGTCGGGCCGCGGAGATTGCGGAAGGCGCGGCGGATCGCGCCCAGCCGCAGGAACATGGGGAGCAGCAGCGCCGCCCAGCCGAACCATCCCAGCCGCCCGGTCGCCGCGAAGAACACGATCACGCCGGCGCCGACGAGAACGGCGACCATGGCGGCCATGCGGGCGGCGTTCCGCGGGCTCGTGTTCCGGAGGCCCCTGAAGACCAGGAACAGTCCGACGGCGACGGCGATGCCAAGCAGGACGTAGGGCATGGTTCCGGATCAGGGGGCCCGTTCGGTCATCCGGTCTTCGCGATCTGGCTCGTGATCAGGCGCGCGGCGCCGCCGCGGCTCGACAGATCCTCGAGCGCCGCCCGCCCGCCCGCGGCGAACACCGCGACCGCGCTGAGCAGCTCCCTGAGCTGGCGGGCCGACGACAGGTCGAACCCGCAATGGGCACCGCCGCTGAGCCGCGCCACCTGCCGGAAGGCCCGGGAGGCGACCGGGTCCGCGCCCTCCTGGAACAGGAAGGCCGGCACGCCGCGGATGCCGAGCTCGCCGGCGAGATGGCAGACGCCGTCGATGTCCTCCTCGAAGCAGTCGCCGACGAACACCAGGGCGTTGACCTGGCGGGTTCCGGTCTCGCGGATCGCGTGGTCGAGAACCTTGCGGAGCTGGGTGCGCCCGCCGAGGCATCTCACCTTCACCATGCGGCGCACCAGCTCGTCCGGCGCCGAGAGCCACGGGCTGGCCTTGCATTCGCCGTAGCCGCGGTAGAAGACGAGCTGCACCTCGAGCCCGCCGAGCCCGTCGGCGGCGTGGAACATGTCGGCCTGCAGATGGCAGGCCCGGTCCCAGGTCGGCTCGCGGCTCGCGGTCGCGTCCATGGCGAAGACCAGCCGTCCGCGGCCCGCGGACGGGCGGACCACGGGCGTCGCCGCGACCTTCCGCAGGAACGCGGCGACCTGGTCGTCGGTCGACCGCGCCGGGACTCGCCCGTCGCCGCGGCGGGTCTCAGGCGGGCCGGATCCAGATCGCGGTGTCATGGAAAACCGCGCCGCCGTTCGGCGCGCCGGGGTCCGAACTGGTCAGAAGGTTGATCCCGATGCCCTCCTCGAAGGCGTCGTTGGGCCAGACGCTCTCGACGACGGCGACCCCCCGCCTGACGCCGTCGAAGGGGCGGACGTGCAGGGACAGGCTGCCGCGCGCGTTGCCGATCCGCACCCGGCCGCCGTCGCCGACGCCGACCTCGGCGCAGTCGTCGGGATGCAGCATGACCTCGGGGCGCCGCTCCCGCGCCGCCGACGTGCCGGTCTCGGTGAAGCTCGAGTTCAGGTAGTTGCGCGACGGCGCCGTGACCAGGCGGTAGGGACGCTCGTCGTCGGCGGCGTCGATCGAATCCGCGTGGTCCGGGAGTTCCGGGAGCGCGGCGTGGTCGGGGCCGAGCGACTTCCAGTCCGCGCGGAACCGGAACCGGCCGTCGGGCTGGGGGAAGCCGTTGAGGAAGTGGACCTCCTCGAAGGACGGGACGATGTCGATGGCGCGCCGTTCCCGGAGCTCGTCCGCCCCGCAGTAGCCCGAGGCGCGGAGGCACTCGTCGATCAGCTGCCACGCGGTCTTGCCGAGCGCCGGGTGGTCGGCGCCGAGTCTCTTTCCGAGCGCCGACAGCATCTCGAGATTGCTGCGGGATTCGCCGACCGGGTCGATGGCCCGCGGGCCGAGCTGCATGTAGGTCTGGCCGTAGGAGGTGTAGATGTCGTCGTGCTCGAGGAACGTGGTCGCCGGCAGCACGACGTCGGCGAGCCGGGCCGTGTCGGTCAGGAACTGCTCGTGCACGCACATGAAGAAGCCGTCCCCGAGCATGCCCTTGCGGACGAGGCCGGATTCCGGGGCGATCACGGCCGGATTGGAACTCTGGACCAGCATCGCCGTCACCGGCGGGCCGCCCTTCAGCGCCTCGCCGTCGCCGGTCAGGACCGGGCCGAGCCGCGACATGTCGAGGCTCCGGACGTCCGGATCCTCCTCCCCGACGACCGCCCGCGTGTCGAGGTCGAACATGTCGCCGAGCGATCCGTAGAGGCCGCCGCCGCGGTGCTTCCAGGCGCCGCGCACGGCGGGAAGGCAGCTCACGGCATGCAGGCCGGCCGCGCCGTTGCGCGATCTCGAGAAGCCGTAGCCGAGGCGGATGATGGCGCGCTCGGTGCGCCCGTAGGCGGTGGCCAGCTCCTCGATCTCCGCGGCCGGGATGCCGGTGATCCGCGACGCCCAGGCCGGGTCGCGGGTCCGGAGGTGGCGCTCCAGGGCCGCCGGATCCTCGGTGCGCTCCGCCATGTAGGCCCGGTCGGCGTGGCCGTCGCGGAACAGCACGTGAAGGATCGCGCAGGCCAGGGCGGCGTCGGTTCCGGGCCGCGGCTGCAGGTGGGTGTCCGCGACCTCGGCGGTGGCCGTCCGGTAGGGGTCGACGACCACGAACCGGGCGCCGCGGCTGCGGCGCGCGCGGCTGATGTGGGTCATCAGGTTGACCTGGGTGTAGACGGGGTTGGACCCCCAGACGATGACGAGGTCGGCCTCGGCGAATTCCCTCGGGTCGCATCCGCGCTGCGCGCCGATGCCCGCCTTCATCCCGGCGAGCATGATCGACGAGCAGATCGTGTAGTGCTGGCGGGAGTAGCCGAGCGCGTTGCGGAAGCCCTGGATCGCGTCGCGCTGGATCTTGCCCATGGTGCCGGCGTAGCTGTAGGGCCAGACGGTTTCCGGGCCGCGGGCCGCGCTCGCGCGCGAGAGCGCCTCGGCCACGATGTCGAGGGCGTCGTCCCAGCCGACCGGCTCGAAGTCGGCAAGGGTCGACGAGGCGGATTTCGGGCCCTTCCGCCGCAGGGGCCGGGTCAGCCGGTCCGGGTGGTGCACGCGCTCGGCGTAGCGCGCGACCTTGGCGCAGACGACGCCGGCGGTGTAGGTGTTGGTCCGGGAGCCGTGCACGCGGCCGATGCGGCCGGGCGCCGCGATCTCGACGTCGAGCGCGCAGGCGCTCGCGCAGTCGTGCGGGCAGACGGAATGCGCGACGTCGAGCGGCATGGCGTTCTCTCCTCCCGTGCGTCCCCGATTATAGGGCGCGGATCACCGGCTGTGTAGGGTTCCGTGCGGAACGAAGGCGTGGAAGACGAACGCGAAGGTCAGGTCGTGGACCTCGTCCTCGAGCCCGTCGGCGGTCCTGCGCCGCACCACCACGTTGCCGATGTCGCGCCCTTCGGCGATGGTCCGGGAATCGAGGGCGGAGTTGCGCCCGGGCGTCCAGTCGAGGACGAGGTCGCCCCGGACGATGCGGCCCTTCCCCGCGAGGAGATCGAGCGGCCACGCCTCGTCGCCGACCCTGACGACGTAGGCGAGCGGCGCGATGCCCTCCGGCATCCCGCCGCGGTAGAGAAACGGGACCGGCAGGCTGTCGTAGCCGACGTAGGGGTTGGTTCCGTAGGGGCGCATGAAGGGGTCGTTCGGCACCAGGACGCGGCCGTCCGGGAACCGCTCGCGGAACCTCTCCAGGGACTCGACGCGCGCCGGCAGCATGGCGAGGGTCCGGCCCGTCATCTCGCCGACGATCCCGGCGCCCGTGAACTGCTGCCACCAGCTCTCGGTCTGGCGGTCGTACATGACGAGGTCGGAGTTGCGCAGCTTTCCCGTGGTCCCGAAATCCAGCGCGCGGCCGTCGATCCGCCGGTCGAACACGACCGCGGAGTTGCAGAGCGGGCAGTAGGTCACCGAGACCGGCAGGCCGCCGACCACGTCGTTGACGATCTCGTGCCAGATCAGGATCCGCAGCGGGTAGGCCCGGGCGTCGCCCCCGCGCACGAAGGAGACGACGGGCTCGGTCGGGCCGGTTCCCGGATCCTCCGCGAGCGGAACGAAGCGCGGCGCGTCGATCGACGGGATGCCGTCCTTCGGCGGCCCGCCCGAGAGGATCTCGGAGAACGCGACCGACGCCCTGGAGAAGTCCGTTCCCGGCCACTCGGCCTTCCAGGCCTGCGGGTCGGCCGCAGCCGCGGACGCGAATCCCGCGAGCGCCGCGGCGAGCGCCGCCGCGGCCGTCCCCGGCGCCGTCTTCCGGGCGACCGCCATGTCCCCTCCCCCGCCGTCGCCGCGCGCCGCGGCCCGGACAGGCCCGAGCATACACGATTCGCGGCCCGGCGGGGGCGGCGCCGGCCGCGTCGCCCGGCGGGCCCGGCTACGGGCCGCGCAGGATCTCCACGCTCATGTTGAACGCGATCGAGATGCGCTCGCCGTCGCCCCGGTAGGGGTTGACGTAGTGGTGGA
Organism: Alphaproteobacteria bacterium; assembly: GCA_965214975.1. Lineage (GTDB taxonomy): Bacteria > Pseudomonadota > Alphaproteobacteria > MPNO01 > UBA830 > JAJEBT01. Next base: position 160,771 of record OZ244055.1, on the reverse strand, counting down.
GCCACGCCGGGAACAGGATCAGGAGCCCGGCCTCGGGCTTCACGACGTGCTTGCCCCCGTGGATGTTGCCCGGCCGCGGATCCATGAACTCGAAGTCGCCGTTGCCCTCCTCCCCGCCCCGCGGGCTTCCCCCGGAGACGTAGTAGACCGCCGACCACACCGCGCCCGGGTGGTTGTGGACCTTGTTGTAGCCGCCGTCGCGCAGCAGGTTCGCCCAGGCCCCGCCGTAGGGGGAGATCCGGATCTCGTCGCCCGCGCGCACGGGCGCGACCTCGGCGGTGTAGTCCTCGGCGGCGCGCCGGACCCAGTCGCAGAGCTCTCGGATCTCGGGTTCCGGCCAGTCCCAGAGGTCGGCCCGGGAATGCCAGCCGCCGACGTTGCTGCGGCCGAGCCCGGCGTCGGACCGTTCGCGCCCGATCACGATCTCGCGCAGGCGCGCGTTGAATTCCGCGGCTTTCGGCCTGCGGCGGCGCATCAGCCGCGTCGGGAAGATGTCCGTCAGCTCCGCCCTGGCGCGGCCGCTCGCCTTCCCGCGCCTCGCGCGGTTGCGGGATGCCATGGCGCCGGTATAGCGGGCGGCCCGCCCGCGCGCAAACGCCGCTCCCGTCAGGGCAGCGCGGCCTTGTCGAGGAAGAACAGCGACGTCAGATAGGCCCGGACGGCGATGAGGCCGTTGGCGTTGTCGACGGCCTCCGACGGGATGTCGGCGCGGGCCTGCAGGATCCGGAGCACCGACAGCATGGCGGCCGAATCCCGCGCGAAGGCCTCCCGGAAACCCGCCGCCCGGTCGCCGGCGAGAACCGCGCCGACCTCGGAGGCGATGGCCTCGGCCGCTTCCTCGAACTGGGCGAGAAAGGCCCGGATGTGGGAGCCCTCCGGCCCCGCGCCCTCGGACGCGCGGCCCTGGGCGGCGTAGGCGAGCATGTACTCGTAGGCCTCCTCGACGGCCTCGATCCGCTTGCGGAGATCCGGGACGCCGGTCACGGGCGGCGCCTTTCGCCGGCCGGCGGCACCGGGGTTCCGAGCGCCATGGCCGCGAGCGCGCGGCGGTGCTCCGGCAGGAACGCGAAGTACACGTGAAGGACGAGAAGGAAGATCAGCAGCAGCGCCGCGCCGCCGTGCAGCACGTAGACCACGCCCCAGTCCGCGTCGGACAGGACCGCGGGGTCGCGCCGCCAGAGCGGGGTGTCGATCTTGGCCATCATCACCAGGCCGGTGCCGGCAAGCGTCAGGATCACGGCGGCGACGCCCCAGTGGTAGAGCTTCTGCCAGACGTCGTACCTCGCCTCCGGATCCGCCGCCCGGCCGCCGGAGAGCGCGCGCAGGTCGTCGCGCGCGGGCATCATCGCGCCCAGCCCGTGGACGAACAGCGCGCGATGGAGATGGAACAGCAGGGCCGCGACGAGCAGGACGCCGGAGATCCAGTGGACCGGAACCCAGTCGAACCGCAGGCCGAGCACGGGCAGGAACGCGGTTCCGAGCAGAACGAGGACGAGAGCGGCCATCAGCCAGTGGAACAGCCGGTCCGGCCACCGGTGGCGGATCTCCGGCGCGCCGGCGCTCACGCTACCTTCCGGTCGCGAGGCGGAGGATCTGGTGCGCGACGATGCACGCGAACGCCGCGGCGACCGGCACCCACAGCAGATCCCACGACATCCCCGCAAGCGTCTCCTGCCCCCAGGCGTTCCTGGAGACGCGGAACAGTTCCATGCCCTCAGGCCAGCGAGCGGATGGCGCGCCTGGCGAGGTTGGCCATCAGCGGAACCTTGAAGTGGTTGTAGTTGAGCGGCCGGGCGCCCCGTGCGGCGACCCTGCCGGCCAGGGTCTCGAGCTCCTCGCCGACGCGCTCGCCCTTCATCAGGTCCTCGACCTCGGTCAGGCGCCGCGGCGTGCACTGCACGCCGCCGCAGGCCATGCGGGCGTCGACGATCCTGCCGCCCTCGGTGCGGGCGGCCATGGCGACGCTGACGAGCGCGAAGTCCCAGGTCTGGCGGTCGGCCACCTTCTCGAAATGGAACCGCGCGCCGGCCCATTTGCGGGGCAGGCGGATCTCGGTGAGGATGTCGCCCGGCTCGAGCACGGTCATGCGGGTGATGTCGACGTCCGGCCCGATGAAGAACTCCTCGGCCGGAACCGTGCGGGTCTTCCCGCCGCGCGAGATCGCCATCTCCGCCTCGAGCGCCACCAGGGCCGGGGCGGTGTCCGACGGCGTCACGGCGACGCAGCGCGAGACGCCGAACAGCGCGTGCTCGCGGTTCATCGCCGTCGGCGTGTTGGCGTAGCAGGTGTTGCCGCCGGCCCGGTAGCAGGGAAAGCCGTCGCGGTAGTAGGTGCAGCGGGTGTCCTGCGCGACGTTGCCGCCGAGCGTTCCGGCGTTGCGGATCTGCGGGCTCGCGACCTTGCCCGCCGCCTCCACGAGAAGGCCGTACCGGTCCCGGAGCAGCGGGTTCTCCTCGATCTCGGTGAGCGTGGTCACGGCGCCGATGGCGACGTGGTCGCCCTTGTCGACGATGCCGCGAAGCGACGGCAGCCGCGAGATGTCGACGACCACCCCGGGCGTCTTGTGGCGGTCCTTGAACCAGTCGAAGCTGTCCTTGCCGCCGGCGACCAGCCACGCGTCCTTGCCGTGCCGGTCCAGAAGCTCGGCGGTCTCGCCGAGACTTGCCGGGGCGTAGAGGTCGAAAGAGTGCATGTAGTCCGTCATGGGTCCGTCTCCTCTCCGCCGGCTACTGGCAGTTCGTCTGCAGCGGCTTGTGGGACTGCGGCTGCTCCGCGAGCGCGTTGACGATCATGTCGGCCACGACCGGCACGCGGTTGAACACGTGGCCGCCGAGCGCGTCCGACACCGCGCTCAGGTAGGCCGCCGAGGCGGCGCCCTGGACCGGTTCGCCGACGCCCTTGGCGCCGACCGGATTCTGCGGATCCACCGCGCCCTCGACGGCGAGCGCCGCGAGCTGCACGGGAACGTCCAGATAGGTCGGCGGCTTGGCCTGGTGCAGCCCGACCACGTTGGGCCGCCCGTAGGCCGGGTCGTAGACGTGCCGTTCGGTGGCCGCCAGCCCGAAGCCCATGACCGCCCCGCCCCGGATCTGCGCCTCCAGCCCCTGCGGGTGCAGCACCTGGCCGACGTCGGCGACGCCGAGATAGTCGACGATGTCGACGCGGCCGGTCTCCGGATCGAGGTCGATCTCGATGAACGCCGCGGCGAGGCCGGCGACGACGCCCTTCTTGGGCAGCTTGTCCTTGGCGACGCCGACAAGCCCGGTTCCCGCGATCATGGCGGCCGCCATCCTGGTCAGGGGGTTGAGCGCCTCGTCGACCTCCTTGCCGGAGTACTTCCCGCCGACCTCGACGGCCTTGCGGGCGGCTTCGGCGAAGGTGATCGACCGGCCTCCCGACCTGGCGGCCACGCGTTCGCCGGCAAGCTCGTAGTCGCCGGGCGCGCCGCCCATGACCATGGCGCCGATCTCGAGCAGCTTGTCCCGGGCGTCGACGGCCGCGGCATGGTTGGTGCGGGTCATGGTGAACGACGTGTTCGACCCGAACTGGCCGAGGTTGAACGGCATCGCCTTGAGCGTCCCGCCGCGCTCGATGACGGTGTTGCTCCAGTCGTATCCGAGCACCTCGGCGGCGACGCGGGACGTCGCCGCGTAGGAGAACGTGCCGAGATTGCCGACGCCGGTGTGGATGTGCAGCTTGCCGTCCGGGGTGATGCGGACCATGCCGTCGAAGCCGTTGGCGCCGGCGGAGTGGTAGGCCTGCCCGATGCCGACGGCGCGGATCCGGCCGTCGGGGCGGCGCCCGGCGGCGCGGCTCCGGCCGGCGTAGTCGAACGCCTTGGCCGCCTGTTCGAGCCCCTCCCTCAGATAGGCGCTGGTCAGCGGCACCTGCTTGCCGCCGATCCTGCCGCCCTGGCCGCCGCCCGGCGCGTTGGCCAGGCGCAGCGCGAGCCGGTCGATGCCGAGCTGGCGCGCCGCCTTGTCGAGCAGCGGTTCCAGGATGTTGGCGGTCTGGTTCTCGCCCGGGCCGCGCTGCGGGCCCTTGGGCGGGGTGTTGGTCAGCACCGGGATGCCGCGGAAGCGCATGGCCTCCGGCTGGAGAACCACCGACGCGGCGGCCCCGAAGTTCTTGAAGTCCCAGAACCCGACGGTCGAGCCGTTGTCCTGGACGACGTAGGCGTCGACCGCCACCACCCGACCGTTGTCCGCGAAGCCGATCCTGACCCAGCCCTGGAAGCCGGCGCGCCCCATGCCGTTGTAGTACTCCTCGGCGCGGCTCACCCGCAGCATCACGGGCCGGCCGTTGAGCTTCTTCGACATCAGCGCCGGCAGCGCCATGAGCGGGTAGGAATAGGCCTTGCCGCCGAAGCCGCCGCCGCAGAACTCGGTCACGAGGTTGAGCTGCGACGGCTTGACGCCGATGTACTTGGCGAGGCTCGGGATGGCGAAGGAGGAGGACTGGGTGGATCCCCAGACGTGGACCTTGCCGTTCTCCCAGTAGGCCGCCGCCGAGCGCGGCTCCATCGCGTGATGCGCGTTGGCCGCGCTGACGAAGGTTTCCTCGATCGTGACCTTCGCCTTGGCGAACCCGGCCTCGAGGTCGCCGAAGCTCCACTCCGCCGCGGGCTCGCCCATGGGGAGCCGGTCGTCGCCGGCGACCGCGAAGTCCTTCGCGGTCCACTTCACCTCCCGGAGCTTGATGCCGCGCGGGTTGGCGACGTTGCCGTTGACGTTGGCGTTCGGCCCGCCGGGCTTGAGGCTGTCGAGCGGGTCGATGCAGAACGGCAGCGGCTCGAGCTCGACCCGGACGGCCTGCACCGCGTCCTCGGCCTGCTGCTCGGTCGCGGCGGCGACCGCGACGATCGGCTGGCCGACGAAGACCGGATGGTCGGTGAGGATCGCGTGCCCCGCGCCGCCGGGCTTCTTGACCTCGCCGGGCAGCATGACGCCGACCACGCCGGGCATCCTGGCCGCCTTGTCGACGTCGATCGAGCGGACCCGCGCGTGGGGCATCGGGGAGGCGTAGAACTTGAGGAAGACCATGCCGTCGGCGCGGAAGTCCTCGGAGTACCTGGCGGCGCCGGTGACCTTGGCGTGCAGGTCGGGCGGGGTGAAGTTCTTGCCGAGCAGGGTGTAGGCCATGGTTCAGATCCTCCCCGCGACGCGCATGACGCCGTTCAGGTAGTTGGCGTATGCGCCGCAGCGGCACAGGTTCCCCGACATGGCGCGGCGCGCCTCGTCGGCGGTGGGTCTGGGGTTCCTCTTCAGGAGCGCGACGGCCGAGACGACCTGTCCCGGGGTGCAGAAGCCGCACTGCGGCCCGAGCTCGTCGATGAACGCCTGCTGGACGGGGTGGAGCCGCCCCGAGGGGTCGGCGACGCCCTCGACCGTGACGATCTTCCGTCCGCGCGCCTGGTGGGTCAGGGTCGAGCAAGAGTAGATCGTGACGTCGTCGGCCATCACCGTGCAGGCGCCGCATTCGGCGCGGTTGCAGCCGATCTTGGTTCCGGTGAGGCCGAGCCTGTAGCGGATGGTCTGGGCCAGCGTCTCCCCGGGCGGCACGTCGACCCGGCGGATCCGGCCGTTGACGTTGAGGGAGACCAGGCGCTCGACGCCGCGGGTGGCGGCGCGGGCCTCCCCGGTCCCCGCGGAGAACATGTAGGCGGCGGCCGAGACGGCGACGCCGGAGCAGACGACCCCGCGGAGGAAATCGCGGCGGCTGGCGCCCCGTTCCCGCCAGGTTCCGAGCGGCGGGTCCGGCAGGTCGCCCGCGACCTCGGCGGTCGCCGGCGTCCACTCGAAATCGTCGGCCGGATCCGGCGGCAGCTCGTGTTCCTCGAACTCCCGGCGGTATTCCGTCCAGGTCTCTTCCTTCCAGGCTTCCGTCATCGGTCCCTCCGTCCCGGCCCCCGCCGCGCCGGGGCGCTGTCCCGGCGGCGGGGTCGACGCGTGTCGATCCGGAGGCGATTGTAGGTCGGCGCCGGAGGGCGGCTCAACGCGCGCCGCGCCACAATTCCGCAACATCGCGCCGGCTTGTGGACAAGGCTGTGGATAACTTCGGGGGGCGGGCTCCGGCGGAAACGGCCGCTGCCGCGACGCGGAACCCGCGCGACGCCGCCGCCCCGTTGCCCGAGGGACCGCGGAACCGCGCCGCGGGACGTCGCGCCTCCCGGCGGCTCCCGCCCGCCGTTCCCGTTCCGGGAAGGCCCCGCCGCCCGGCCGTCGCGCGTTCCGGAACGCGCGCCGGACCCGGCGGCGGAAACCGGGTCGCGGGGGCCGGCGCGAGCGACCGCCGCCGGGTTTCCGCCGCGGGCGACGGGACCGGATCCGGCGGCGCCCCCAGCCGGGCGGCCGCGACGGGAGAAGAAAGGAGGCAGAGGCAAAAGACCGGGCGCGCCGGGCGCCGGGGATCCCCGGCGGATCCCCGGGACGTTTCCGGGCGCCGGCACGGTTCTCCGGCGAGCATGGCCGCGCTGGCGGCCGCCGGCGGGAGTTTTCGACTCGGGCGCGACAGGCTGCTACGCTGTCTTCCGACCCGATGAACGGAGCGGGAGACGGTCGATGGACATGCCGCAGGTCGAGACCGCCACGGAAGCGGCCCTCAAGCTGAAATTCCTGTCGCACGGCACGCTCGAATCGAAGGATCTCGAGCGGGCGCGCAGATTCTACACCGAGTTCCTCGGGCTCGAGGTGGTGCGCACAAGCCCGATCTCGCTGCTGATCCGGCTCGGCGGGGCGAACACCATAGCGGTGGTGGAGCAGCCCAAGAGGGACGCCGAGATGCCCATGCTCAACCACAACGGGCTCGACGTCGAGACCCAGGAGGAAGTGGACGCCGCCCACGAGACGGTGGTCGCCCAGGCGGAGAAGTGGGGCCTGCGCAAGATCTCCAAGCCCAAGCTGCAGCACGGAACCTACAGTTTCTTCTTCTGGGACATGGACGACAACTGCTGGGAGATCCTGACCAACCCGCCGGGCGGATACAGCTGGCTGTTCGAGCAGGGCGACCTCGAGGGCAAGGGGCATCTGGACAGGAAATTCGAGCGGCCAGGCATGAGGGAATGAGGGGAAGAGGCCGGCGTCCCGGCGTGCCGTTTTCCCGGTCCGGCGCCCGCGGCTTTCGTCCCATGAGCCGGAAGGCGTCGGCCCGGCGACCCTGATTCCCGCCTCTTCCCGATCCGGTTCGCGACGGCGGTGCGGTGGCGCCGGTTCCCGACGGCGGCGGAAGCGGCTTCGGGAGATCCCGCTCGGCGCCGGTCGGACCGCTTTCGTGTCGCTCCGTGTTCCGGGCACGCCGCTCGAGGGTGGTCCCGTTCCGGGACACGATGCCCCCGTCAGCGCGTGCATGTTGCGGCGCGTTCCAGCGAGTGTGCGTGATGTCGGAATTGTCCGACGATTCTCGGGTCGGATCCCGAGGTTCCACGGAGGCGAGACCATGGCTGCAGGCACGCGTCGCGAGGGGTCGGACGCCCGCACATCCGCAGCCGATCGCATGAAGCGCCCCGCCCCGGACACCGGCTTCCGGGCCGTGACGACCAGCCCGGCCGGGCCGGATCCGGCAACGGCCACCGACAGCACCGACCCCCGGGGCTCCGCGGCGGCATGGAACACGATCGCGTCACGTGCGGAGAACGCCGCCGCCGAACCGGCCGGGAAGACGCTCTCGCCGACCGCGTCCTCGCCAACCACGGGCGCGGCCGTCATGGAGATCCGCCGCCTGTCCGGCCTGGCCTGGGAGGAGATCGCCGCCCTGTTCGACGTCCCGCGGCGAAGCGTCCATCACTGGGCCAACGGCGAAGCCGTCACCGCGGAGGAGGAGCGAACGATCCGCAGCATGCTTGCGGCGATCCGCCACCTGCACCGGGGAAGCCAAGCCGGCACCCGCGCCCTGCTTCTGGCCGTCGACCGGGCAACGGGCGTTTCCGCGTTCGACCTCCTGAGGAACCGCCTTTTCGACGAAGCGAAGGGCCGTGTCGAAGACACCCGGCCGCCGGAACCTCGACGCATTCCCCTCTCCGACGCCGCCCGGGAAGCGCGCCGACCGCCGGCGCCGACGCTTCTTCTGGGGGCCGAACAGGAACAGCCCGACATTCCGGCCAAGGTCCGCACGGTCCGCACCAGGCGGATTCCCAAGACAACGCGCTGACGCTTCACGCCCTTGCCGGAGGGGGACGAACAGGCCCCCGGCCAAGCCCTCCGGGAGTGGCGCCGGGGGGAGGTCGCCCTCGACGCCGGTCAGGAGTTCGTTCATCCGGCCCGGCCAGTCCTCACGACACCGCTTCCACCCGGTTGCCGACGCCCTCGCGGACTCCGGAGAGAACATCGCGGCAAGGGCCGAACCCGTGACGAACGGGGTGCCGGGTCTCGTGACGCTTGGCCGGACTCGCGATGCCGTTCGCGGCGGCCGGGACCGGCTATTCGCCGGGGTCGCGCCGCTTCCGGAAGCGGACGAGCACCGGATCGAAATGCGGCCGGCTTCGCCGGAAACTCGAACCTTCAACGGAACCGGGCCTGGAAGCGTCCCGTCGCGATCCCTCATGTCCCGACGCCCGGCAAGACCGGACCCGAGCCGTTGCCGTTCCTTCAAAAAGACGGGTTCGGGAACGCTCAGTTTTTTCGGCCGCACAGATCCTTTCGGTTCAGGAGTCTTTCGTGGGCCTCGCCGAAACCGGAAGATTCCAATGTCGTGAAAATCTTCCCGCGTGGACGGTTTATCAGGTTCCGGTTCTTGAAATCCTTCTGCAGCGCCCGATCGTTCGAGTAGAGAAGACGGGCTCCACTCACCCTTGCCAGCGCGATGACATGGGAATCGTTCGAAGCGCATCTGTCTTCAATTTGGTCAGACAGGCTGTCCACTTGCTCGTCGTTTTCCCGACGCACTCGCCCTGAAAGGATGCCCTCGCGCAGCCAGTCTCTTGCGACAGCAATCTTCGCGAGTTCGCCGTACGCCTTCCCGCCCACAACCAACTGTCCGTGACGGACGTTCAGCCAGCGGAAGAATTCACGGCCGGAAGCCGTCCGGTTCTCGCCGAACACTTCACGGGCCACGTTTGCGTCAACGATGGCGCACATCTTTCAGGAGAGCCCCAGAGATCTCGCGGTCTCTTCCAGGAAGAAGCGCCGATAGCCGTCGGGTGCATCAAGCACGTTTCCCGTCTCGTCGATGCGCAGAGAGTGGATCCGGACACCGAGACCGACACGCTCGAAGAAAAGCACGGAGACGTCGTCCGGTCCGAGACCTGAGGTTCCGTCGCGGATTTCCATCCGGACCCGATCAAGGAGGTGATCGCTGTGCGTCTCCACGACAAGCTGACGGTCCGAACCCGCGATTCTGCAAAAAAGGGAGCCGAGCGCCGCCTGGGCGCTTGGGTGAAGATGCACCTCGGGCTGCTGGAGGAGAAAAACCGGAGGGGGATCCTTGCGGAGGAGTTCGGTCAGCACGGGCAGTGCCTGACTGACCCCGTAGCCGACATCGACCAGATTGCGCATGGGGCCCTTGCGGGCCCGCGAAAACTTCCTCACCTGCACCTGGAACGGTTCGCTGTCCTTCTTGCCAAAGCTGCGGATTGCAATCTCGTCGAACAGCCCCGAGTCCCGACCGAACTCCTCCAGCCTGGCCTTCAGCGCGCGCCATTCCTCAGGGTTCTTGAAGAAAACGCTGGCGAGATACATCGGGACGTATTCACCTTCAGGATCATCCTCGAACGGCCTGGGGTCATAGGTCCGTCGCGGGACAGAGCGCACCGGAGCGCTGGCGTACGGCCCGAAGCCTCGACGCCACATGCGACGATAGAGCTTCCGTATCTTCTCATAGTCGTCGCGTCCGGGTTGGCCTTCTCCGCTGAGAACCTCCAATTCACCGTCTTCATCCTCGTCTATGCTTCTAATGCCTTTAATCCTCTGATACATCAGCCAGAATGTTATACGTTCTCGTGATTCTTGGAGGTGTTGGCCATACATGTAGTCAAGTCCGGGTGCCCTCCACGCTCCACGGTCCGTTCCAAACTGGATCCCGACGCCGTTATCCTGAAGCTGGTGCTCAACCCAGCAGGGCCCTTCCGAAAGACCGAATTCCACCGGAAACGGGGCGGTTCCCAGTTTGCGGAAGGTGACACGGTATTCCACCGTCCGACCCTGCCCGGACGCCGCTCCCTCTTGCGGGACGGTGCGTGGCCCGCTCTTGAAGGCCGCGAACACCTCGTCGGCTCGACCGCCTCTCGCTCCTCGGTGGTGAGCTATCTCATCGAAGCTGCCAAGGTCGTACGGGGGCTCCTTGAAGTCCGGGATCCGCTGGCGAAAGGCAAGTTCCCAGAGCGCACGCACCATCGCCATCAACGAGGTCTTGCCCGTGCTGTTCTCGCCCACGAGGAGGGTGAGCGGAGCGAGGCGCGCAGTCTGCTCATCACGAAAGCAGCGGAAGTCTCGCAGGGTGATTTCATCCATCGCCGAATGGCCCCGTTCGGACGGTCGCGTCTTGAGCGAATATCGTTAACGTACTCTGCCGGAGAGGCAGTTGGCAAAACCCGGACTTCCCGACCTCTTGGCGCTGGCGCCTCCAGACAGCGATCACGCCCTTCCTCGAAAGCCTCAAGGTGCTCGCAGAATTCCGCCTTCGAGGGAAATCCTTCGCCGTGGCCGGCGGATTTCCCCGGAAATCGGGGCGCTCTCCGCTTCCGTCGGGCTGAAACAACGCCTTGACCCGGCCGCCGGGCTGTCCGACGAGCCGGAGTCGCCTCGGTCGTGCACGTCGTCGGGAAACGCGAAGATGCCCGAACGCCAGGGAAACAACCCGCAGCATGGAATCGTTTCGGGGGGCACGGGCGACCCGGACGCCCCGAACCGCCTCCCGGACGAAACACGCTGCACGGGAAGCGCGCGTCGCAAGCGGGCGCCGGCCGACCCCGACTTCCGTCCGCTGGCGAACCCGCGGCCGACCGGGTCTCCTTGCGATCGCGACCAGACCATCGAACGCGACGAAGCGAAGGCCCTCTTCCATGAAGGTCCGCGACGGGGCATGATCGGCGACGGTGGCGCTGGTGCGTTGCCGAAGCGTGTCCGGGCGGCAGACCGCGAGGGACATGCGCACGAGGCGAGGCTCGAACGTGGCGGCCGAAGCCGCCACGGCCACGAAACGGGCGACGGAGATGACGCCATGCGGCAACCGGTTGTCCGGGAGCGGAAGACGAGGGGCCTGCCATGCTGACGGTTGCCCTGTCTTCCGAACCCCTTGCCGCCGGCGCGGAGGAGGAGCGGGCGACATTCGGCCTGCTTGCCGTGACGGCGAACGGCCGGCCGCTGGCGGCCGGCGAAGACACCGAGCGTGGCGAGCTTCGCCATGGCCCGCATGTTGCCGGCTACCCCCTGGCCGAATGGCTTGCGTGGAACTGGTGGCGGCTGCGCTGGGAGTGCGACAGGCCCCCTCGCGACGGAAAGGCCGCGCGCCACTGGGATTTCAGCCATCGAATGGCGACCGTCGGCGACGGCTACGCATGGCCCGGCATCACGATCTTCTCGGATGGCGTGCGAGTGTCTCTGGCGTCCGAACCTTCCCGCGATGCGGGTGCTGTCCTGTTCCGCTATCTCGGCGCGTCGGGACATCAAGCGGTCCCGGCGACGGAGATGGAAGACGCCGTGGACGGCTTCGTGCGAGACATTCTTGCCAGGCTCGATGGGCGGGAGCTCCGCGGCACCAATCTCCATCGTCTGTGGAAGGATCTCGAGACGGAGCGGCAGGACCGGGAGCTCGCGCGTTTCCGGCGGCTGGAAGCGCGACTGGGCTGCGAGCCGGACGAGACCGACGAGGATGCGATACGCGACCGTCTCGGCGATGCGGCAGCCCTCGGGGAAGAGGCGCTGGCGGAGGTGGCCGCCGATGCCGCCGTCCGCGGCCACGGTCCCGGCCGGATGATGTCGGCGGCGCGGATCATGGAAACCGCGGGGCGCAATGGTTTCGACGCCGATTTGCGCGACGCGGTCGCGCTGGGCGACGCGACGGCCGTGCCGCGGCCGGAAGAGGTTGAAGCATGGGACGTCGGGCAGCGCCTCGCGCGGACGCTTCGCGACCAGGAATCCCTGGACGGGCGGCCGGTTTCCGATCGGGAGCTCGCGGGCTTCGCCGGAACGACGAACGACGCGGTCTCTCGCGAGGACGGATGCCCGGGCGGGATTTCCTTCGTGCTCGACCGGAATGGCGACCCGGCGCGGATCTCGCTCGGGTCGCGACGGCGAACGGGGCGGCGGTTCGATCTCGCGCGCCTGATCGGCGACCGCCTGCTCGGCAACCGGATGGGCCACGCCGACGAACGGCTGTTCCCCGCGACGCGGGCCCGCAGCTACCGGCAGAAGGCGCAACGCTCTTTCGCGGCGGAGTTTCTCAGTCCGTTCGACGCCGTCGACGACATGCTGGGCGACGACCGTTCGGAGGAGAAGCAGAACGACGTCGCCCGACATTTCAACGTCTCGCCGATGACGGTTCGGACGCAACTGGAGAACCGCGGTCGCCTCGGTCCCGGGGATACGCCCGGCATCGTCTGGTGCGGCGCCGGTTCGTGACCGATCAGGCATGTCGCGTTCCCGATAGCGCCAGCAGCGCCGCATCAGCCGGGTGGAACCGCGTGACCGGCGACGCCTGAATTACCTCGGCGTCTCGCTCCGACGCGTCACCGCATCGCCTTGCCGGCAGTTCCGACTTCGTCGTCCACGAGGCCGGATGCGGACCGCGGTCGTGGACGAGATCGTGCGTCGGCGCGATCCGGAGCCGAAGGCCGCCGCCGAGGCGAGCCTCGCGGGCGAGATCGGCACGACGTTCGAAGAGGTCGGCTCCGATGCCCCGGAGGGAAAGGCCGGCAACATCGCGGGTGCGGAGGCGATGCGCCTCGCAAGACGGCATCACGGCAAGGGACATGGGCCGGTGACGTCCGGAACCCGACGGTCGGACGGCGCGACAATTAGAACGGGATTCCGGCGACGGCGACGGGATCCTGCCGCTCCGCCCAGGCGTCTGCATCTCGCCTTCAAGGCGTGCGGAATCTCGCCGTTCGGGACGGCGAAGCCGACAGGACAAGCACCGGCACGCACCAGCACACGCCATGCCGAAGCCGCTTCGGGTGAATCAGGGATCCCCGCCGCTCCCTGCGAGCAGCCATGCGCCGACCGGCCGGGTCTCCACGTCGTCAGGCACGGAGACGGGAGCGCTGTCCCCTGTCAGTGTCAGCAGCAGTCTCCGGGCGTGGGGAAACAGGTCGCCCCCGGCGGCCAAGGCGCGGAACTCGCGCGTGGCGGTGGCCGGAACGGACAGGTCGGCGCACACCTGGATCAGCTCCGTCTTCCCGTTCGGGCTTCGGGCGAGGAAGTTCACTTCGAAGCCCTCCGGCGTGCGCAGGTACGTCACCTCGCACCCCCGGCGCTCCAGTTCCACCAGCACCGCCGTCTCCAGAGCATGGCCCACGTTGGCCCGACCGGTGCGATCGAACACCGGGATCAGACCCGCATCCACCGGATACGCCTTGCGCGGGTTCACCATGCGCTGGCGTTCGGACCTGGACTCCATCCACACGGTCCGCACCAGAAAGCAGTCCTCGAGATGCGCCAGCAGCCGGTGCAGGGTGTCCCTGGCGATGGCGACGCCTTGCGACTTCAGCGCCGCATGGAACTTCTCGACGCTGAATGTTCCCCCGGCGTTGCCCAGCAGATGCCGCACCAGCCGGCGCAGTCCCGCCACGTTGCGCACGTCGTGCCGCTCCACCACGTCGCGCAGCATGGCCACGTCGACGCAGTCCCGCAGCAGTCGGCGCCGGGTGGCCGCATCGCCATCCTGCGCCTCGGGAAAGCCGCCCGTCTCCAGCCAGTCGAGAACCGCGCGCTCCAGGCGGGAGCGTTCGCGGCCGCTCGGGAGTGCGTTCGCCTCGGGGACGGGCAGTCCCCGATGGCGAAGCGATTCCTCGAAGCTGAAGGGATGCATCAGCACCTGCCACCCCCGACCGCGGAGGGCGGTGGCGATCTCCCGCGACAGAAGGGCCGCGGACGAGCCGGCCACGAAAACCTCCGTCCCGGCCGTGTCCAGCAGACGCCGAACGAACCGCTCCCAGCCGGGAACGAGCTGTATCTCGTCGAAGAACCACGTCACCGTCCCGCCCTCGGCGGCGGGAAACCGAAGGTGGTACTCGTTGACCAGCGCGCCCAGACCGACGGCGTCGAGGTCCGCGAGGCGTTCGTCCTCGAAGGACAGATAGGGCAGCCGCTCCATCGGCACCCCCTCGGCATGCCGCTCCCCGCGGAGCTGGTGCAGGAACGTCGTCTTGCCGACACGACGCATCCCGACCACTGCCGTGGCCTTGCCGGGAAACGACACCCGGCCGAAGACGCGACGCCGCGTGTGTTCGGGAAGAGGGCCGCGCACGGATTCGGCGATCAATTCGCCGAAAGTTCGTCTCAGATAGGTTGGTGCGTCCGTCATCGGAAATTCTCCCTCCCAGAAGGAGAATATGGCAAAAAATTCTCCTTATTGAAAGGAGAAACTTCTCGACCCCCGAAGCGGACGGGGCCTCGTCCAGGCCCGTTCCCGGATCGGGAAAAGCCTTGATCGACACCCGGTTCCGAACGTGCCGGTCATCGAAGACCTCGACCGGCGGCCCGAAGACTCCGGAGAACCAGACGAGCGGCGAAACCGTTCACGCCGCTCCCGGAACATGACCCGGCGGAATTCAACCGACAATCCCGGGGGAGATCTCTGCTGCCGGTTCCGTGCCTCGCCGACGATCTCGAACTTGCGTTCGACGGCCTCGCGCGGGACCGGCCGCACCTCTTCCATGAAACGGCCGTTGTCCGTTGCACGCACGCACGGCCGGGTCTTCATGTCCTCGTCGAGGTTGTTGACGGTGACGCTCGCCACGACCGTGCCCTCCAATCGTCCGGGAACACAACGTGCCTGACGAGCCGCTTGCAAGATTTCCGAACGGAGCCTCTTCGCGCGGGGACCACAACGCGAAGCTTCCGGCAAGCCCGGTTCCGGGAACGGCCGAGCGAAAGCGGAGCGACGCGACAGGGGATCCCGGCTTCGATGGCCAAAGGTGGGGAGTCGGGGATGGCGACTGTCTCGTCGGCGCTGTATCGTGCAGTTGATGCAGGCGCATCAAGGGTGTTTCCGGCTCTCGCGAACCGCAACGGTCCGCGGCCGTTCCCCGGCTGGCGGCGAGGCTCCAAGGAGATATGAGATGGCCGGTGGCAAGATCAAGCCGATCCGGACCGAGAGGGATTACGAAGCCGCGCTTGCGCGTGTCGACGCGCTGATGGGCGCGAAGCCCGGCAGCGCCGAGTCCGACGAACTCGACGTTCTGGCCGATCTCGTCGAGCTCTACGAGGACAAGCACGAGCCGATGGGCTATCCCGGCCCGGTGGCGGCGATCGAGTTCCGCATGGACCAGGGGAACCTGAGCCCGCGTGACCTGATCCCGTTCATCGGAAGCCGCGCCAAGGTCTCGGAGGTTCTCTCCGGCAAGCGCGCGATCACCATGCCGATGGCGCGCGCGCTCCACGAGCATCTCGGAATTCCCGCGGACGTGCTGCTGCGCGAGCCGGAGGCCGTGCCTGGCGATCCGCTGTCCGGCACGGAATGGAGCCGGTTTTCCGTCAGGGAGATGGCGAAGCGGGCTGGATTCCGGACGGACCGGACGTCGCGAGGCGCGCCGAGGAGATCGTCCGATACCTGATCGATCGGGCGGGCGGGCCGGATGTCGCCGGCACCGTGCGCTACCGCAGGAACGACCGCGAGCGCACGAACGCCAGGACGGATCCCCATGCGCTGAAGGCGTGGTGCTGGCAGGTTCTGGCGAAGGCGAACGGGAACCCGCCGAAGGCGAACTACAGGCACGGCACGGTCACTCCGGACTTTCTCGGGAAGGTGGCGCGGTTGAACCGGTCCGGGGACGGCCCGCGGCTGGCCGGGGAATTTCTGGCCAGGCACGGAATCCCGCTCGTGATCGTGCAGCATCTGCCGAAGACGCATCTTGACGGAGCGGCGCTGCGGCTCGGCGACGGCCGGCCGGTGGTCGGGCTGACCCTGCACCACGACCGCATCGACAATTTCTGGTTCTGCCTGCTGCACGAGCTGGCCCATGTCGGCCGGCACCTGGACGCCGGCAAGGGCGACGCCTTCGTCGATGACATGACCCTGCGCAGAACGGCGGGAGAGCGGGAAGATCCGAGAGAGGAACAGGCGGACGACTGGGCGGAGGAGGCCCTCGTGCCGAAGGCGGCCTGGGAGGCAAGCGCCGTGAAGGACCGGCCGACGCCCATGGCTGTCATGAATCTGGCCAACGCGCTCGGGATTCATCCGGCGATCGTCGCGGGCAGGGTCCGGTACAAGCGGCGGAACTACCGGTTGCTGTCGCAATTCGTCGGCACCGGCGAGGTGCGGCGGCAGTTCGGCACGGCGGCCTGATGCAACGGTCCGATCAACAGGGCCAGCGTGGTGTCCTTCGACGGCGCCCGTACAGACGCCCATACGGAAATGTGGAGACCGCATCGAGACCATCCGTCGACCGGCACGGAAAGATCGCGATGCCGGCGACTCCGCTCCGCGGGGAGACAGTCGGCGGCAATGCCGTTTTCCGGCAGGCGTTCGCGGCGGCTGTTTCGACGCGAGGGTGTCCGAGTGCGGACTCCTGCGCACTTGACCGTGATTCCCGCGACGCTTGACCGCATCCGGAGCGGTCGCGGAAGCGCGTCTCTCGCAGCTTTGCGGAGGTGTTCCTCCATCAGCGGTTGACGACGGGGGCTGGCCGGCGGCCAGCCCGCTGCGGGCACGGTCGACCCGGTTCCTGTACCATTTTCAGGCTCTGTCTCGTGACTGCGGCACCAGGCTCCCGGCTTCGCCGGAGCGCGGCGGCAGGCTTTCCCGCCGGCATGCCGCCGCGCGCTCCCGGGCCGTGCCGCAGGGAACGGCGCCGAAGGCCCCCCGGATCCCGCGGCCGCCAGCCCCTTGTCCGCACCGTCAAGAGCGCCGGAATCCGCAAGCGGGTTCCCGACCTTCGCCGCCGTCTCTCTCCCCGGCGCCCGTCATCGAGAGTGTCCGGCCAGAGCCGAACCGGTTCCGGGGCGTCGTGACGACGACAATGTCGTCGCCGACGGTGCCGGTGATCATGCCGCCGTTGTCGCGGCTGACCATGGTCGTCGCCGTCGGCGCGATCACGATCGCCGACGCCACGGTGACCGGCGGCCGCGAAGAGAGGCCGGGGCCCGAGCGGGGATCCGGGCCGATCCGCCCGGACCGGCCGGGGTTTCGGGGCCGGCGCCCCCGGCGAGTCCCGCCTCGACCAGGACGGTCCCGAAGTCCCGCAAGCCGTTCCCCGGCTCCCTCCTTCCCGACGCCCGTGTCCGGCACTTCACGACGAGGATCGGCGCGACCGGGACGGAAGCCTGCCGCCCGGCGGGTTGCCCGCGTCGCGGGGATCCGAAACCGGCGCGCGACGCGACGGACAGGTGGGCTTCCCGCGTCGGCCAGGGCGGAACGGCAGCCGGCGGCACCGCGCCGAGGGAAGGCATGGTCCGGCCCCGGATCGAGCCCGACGCGGCGCCGGTCCCGGAGAACGGCCCGGGCGCCCGTCCGATCGG
Source organism: Alphaproteobacteria bacterium (assembly GCA_965214975.1). GTDB lineage: Bacteria > Pseudomonadota > Alphaproteobacteria > MPNO01 > UBA830 > JAJEBT01. The sequence goes on along the minus strand of OZ244055.1, from coordinate 143,162 downwards.
CGTGTTCGGGGAACCGATGCACCCGGATCCCGCCGGTCCCGCCTCCCTCCCCGCATGAAACAAGAATGCCGCTCCCGAAGAGCGGCATCGAACGGCCCGGATCCGGCGGAAACCGGAAGGTCGGGGCAGGGGCTTCTACAGGGCGATCAACAAGGTGACCACTCCGCTGATCACGGCCGTCGCCACGCCGATGGCGGCGAGCATCGTCACCATGATCTGGTGAAGCCGCTTGTCCACCTCCCGGAACCGGCTGTCCACCTCCTGGAACCGGCTGTCCATCTCCTTGCGGAGATCGGAGATGGCCATCTCGAGCCTCGAGGTCATTCTCTCCTCGAGGGCCTGCAAATCCTCTTTCGTCGCCAAGTCGCTCACGACGCTGTCGCGCAGCACGACGGTGATGCCCTCGGCCTGCCTCTCCGAGAAGTCATATTCCCTGGCCAGGCGCTTCGCCGCCTCCATCGTGTCGAACGCGAGCATCGACATGCCGTGCCCTCCTCCTTGCCGGCAACATAGCCCCGCAGCCGCCTCCGGGCAAGTCACTCGGCAAGCGCGGACGATGTCGGCCGACTGGGGTTTCGGAAGCTCCGGCAAGCCGCGCGCCAGGCCGGGTCGACGCCGCGGCCTCGCGCGGACCGAACGTGTCACGGACGCGATCGGCGATCCGCGCGCGGGCGCCGGGATCCGGCGACGCGGCGGCGTTTTGCGGGGGTTGGCGTCGATGAGCGGGACATGGCCCTGCAGGCAGCCGGCGCGGCCGGTGCCCGTCGTGTCGCAGGCCGCGTCCACGGGATCCCGCGGACCGGTCACGCGCTCGCCGGTCATGGTCGCCGGCAGGATCGCGGCCCGGCTGCCGTGGACCGGGGCGGATGTCGGAATGCAGCTGATCGGGACGCCACCGTCGGCGGCGCCGACGTGCAGCTTGCAGCCGATCCGGGAGGTTCCGCGACCCTTGGCGTTCCGCTTGGCGCCGATGTCGGGAGCCCGGGAACGGCACCGAGATGCCCGTCCGGACGAGGAGAAAAACCCGGCAACGGCGGATCAGCCCGTCAGCAACGCCGTGATCTCGCGGGGCAATCCGTGCGACGCCGGAACATCCTCACCATGAATTCCAGCGCCGTCTCCATCCCGCGCAAAGAAGGAGAAGGTGCGCGTTCCGTAGAATCCGAGGTCGACGTGAACGCCATCGCTCTCCCACAGGAAATTGACTTCTCCGTCGTCAGCCAGGCCGATTTCAGGCATGGGAATCGAGGCCAGAGGAAGGCGGCGGATGAACGTGTCCGCGTCCCCGAAAGCCTGGGCATCGGGCCAGACCGCACCGGGCCAGCGTTCCTCCATGGGAGTTCGCCTCAATCTCCCCAGGCGGGCGAGCAACTTCCCCTTCAGCGAAGATTCAAACCGTGAAGCGGCCGGGGACCGAGCCGGTGTCGTGTCACGCAGCGTCATGTCTTCATCCCTGTCTTTCCGGCATCCCGGGCCGTAGCAGGTCTCCGAGGATTGAACCATTTCTTGACGCGGAAAATTCAGTGCATTGAACGCACGGGCCGGCGCCGCGCGATCCTCGACCGGCTGGGCATGTCGCGGAAACGGCGGAGGAGCCTCTCGACGCGCGCGGACTCGAGAACCGGCACGAGGTTGCCGATGTTTCCCGCCAAGCGGCCCGGCTCTCACTCGAGCCACGGGAACGGGTCGGCTTGAACGTTATGCCGGGATCGGCGCAATGTCCGTCCTGGCGCCATGGGGCCGCTTTCCCTGCCGGCTTTCGCGGAAACCCGGCAATCACGGAACGGCCCCGATTGCCAGGAGAAGTCGTCGGTCGCAGCGAAAATTCCCGTCGTGAAAATCCGCCGGCGCCGGCCCGCATCACTCGATCCTTCGCCTCCCGACACTCGGCGAAATCAGACCTGGACAGTTACGCGAGTTCCACGAAGACATCAAGGTCGGAGTGCCGGCGCGGTTCATTCCCTGCCTACCAACCCGCCGGTTTGACAATTGCCGTGCCCGGCAGCATGTCCGGAAATTGCGCCGCCCTCAGCATCGCAGGGCGGATGTGGCGGACATGGCTTGCAGCCTGCCGTAGCTGCGGCGCTATCCGCCACCGGCCGGGACACACGACGAACACGGGCCGCCTCCGTTCCTCCCTCACCACGCGGATCTGCACCACCGGATCGGTGTCATTGGAGATCACCACCGCTGCCTCGAACAGGTTCTTCCACGCATCGCTCGACAGATGGGCCGCGGGATTTACGTCCGAACCCTTCTCTTCCATCGTGTGGAACTTGGCGATCACCGCGTCCGGGATCGGTCTCCCGGAGCCACGGGGCGCGCCGTCACCCCCGCCGCGGCGGTTCGGATAGACACCCACCGGCAGCGTCCGGGGCCGTTCGCCGAGGATCCGGTGATCGCCTCTGGGCAGTGTCACCGGCTGCGGCGCGTCAATCCGCCGTCCAGCAACCGGCAGGGTCGCGGCTTTGCTCCACGCTTCCTTCAGACCCCGCCTCGCGACAACGCCCTTGCGCTTCGCTGATCCTTCGCCGACACCGGGCTGGATGGAGAACTTGCACCTCCAAGCTGTCGATCATGCTCGGCACACAAAGCAAGGGCCGCTCCGGGGAGCGGCCCTTGAGCCGACAGCATGCTGCCGACGGGTAGCTGTGGAGACATTACACCCCCGTCGCGTAGGCGTAAAGCAGGATCTTCACCATCATCGACGGCTCGCAGGGCGCGTTGCGGCGACCGTCCTCTCTCAGGGCTTGCGGAACGCGCTCAGGCCCAGCGCGTCGACCAGAGCGCTGACGTGATGGGCCGGATGCCCCGGCGGAAGCCACTCGCGAATGTCGGGCGACAGCAGCAGCAACCGGTCCGGCTGGCAGGGACGGAACGCGGTCGGCATCGAACGCATCCCCGATCGGGGAAACCTCATGGAATCACGTAATGCGTCCCTTGGGAAGAATCGTCGGTCGACAGTTTCTGCGGCGCAGGCTCCTAGTGTCTTGTCAATCATCAAGTGTCGGATAAAGGCGTTTCAGCCTCACGCGGGCGTCGTCCGTGGTGAACTGCCAGTTGACCTTGGCCTGGATGCGGTCCCGGGACGCCTGCCAGGCCGCGACCTCGTCGCGCAGGATCTCGAGCGAGGCGATGCGGCGGTTGAGGCACTGACGGGTCAGGACGTTGAGTTCGACTTCGGCGACGTTGAGCCAACTGCCGTGCTTGGGCGTGTGGACGAACTCGAAGCGGTCCCGCAGGGCCTTGGCCCGAGCCGGCGCAAAGGCCTCGTACAGGGCGCTGGGACGGTGGGTGTTGAGGCTGTCCATCACCAGTGTGATTGTCGTGGCGCCGGAGTGGCGCTCGGCGATGTCGTTGAGGAAGTGCGCCCAGTCGGTCCTGGTTCTGCGCGCAGTGACCTTGGTCATGCGCCGCCCGGCCAGGGGCTCGGTCGCCATGAACACGTTGCAGGTTCCGCAGCGTCGGTACTCGAAGTCTTCGCGCGCTGGCCGACCTGGCGCTGCCGCAACCGGTTCGCGCGTCTCGCCGATCAGTTGCCGGGGCGTCTCGTCCATGCACACCACCGGAAAGGCCGCATCGTAAGGACGCCGGTAGACGTCGAGAACCCTCTCCATCGCGGCCGCGAAGTCCGCGTTCCCTTGTGGGGGAATCACCCAGCCGACGCGTCGCCACGGCTTGATCGCGTTTTTTTTAGAACCCGGCGCACCGTCTCGTGGGACACGCTGTCGATGTGGCCGAGCTCCACGACGCGGTCCGCCAGCAGTCGGAGCGACCACTGCGAGTGGCCCTGCGGCGGCTCGGCGCAGCTCATCGCCACCAGGCGCGCCTCGAACTCGCCGTCGGCCTTGCGCGCGTAGCTGGGACGGCGACCCTGCCGGCCGCCGAGCGCCGCCTCCATGCCCTCCTCGACGAAACGCTTCTTGACCCGATCCACCTTGCGCGCACTGATGCGCAGAACCTCGGCAACGGCTTCCCCGCGCGCCCGGCGCTCGTTGAACTCGCCCTCGTCGCAGTTGAGCAGGATCAGCGCGTTGATCACCTTCTGTGATCGATGCGAACCCCTGCGCGTGATCCCCGCGAGCTCGTCCCGCTCCGCCTTCTCCAAGATCACCACGTAACGCTTCATGTCCGCCTCCTCGCCGTTGTTGAACGACGGGAAAGCTATCATGAAAAATGCGACATATCAAATGTGACATGACACTAGAAGAAAGTCCGAATCAGGGCGGCCAGCAGGCCAATCACCGCAACCAGCAAACTGATTGACGCCGTTGTAACGAAGCGCGCGAGCCATCGCATCGTCGTAGCTTCCTTCTCGATGATGAGGTTCTTGACCTCCGCTACGTCTTCACGCGTCGCCATGTATTTCATCTGGGCTTCAATTCTGGCGAGACGTTCTCCGAACTCTCCATCTCGCGACCCATTGCTCCCGGATTGCTTGGCGAGATTCAGAGGTGCGACGTTATCGGGTTTGCCGTTCATTGATGCTTGCTCAGCCATTCCCACAGCGCCTGCCTGTTCCATCCATTCAGGGCACCGAAATCGATCCTGGCCACGAATCCGGTGACACCGTCTTCGGTGTTCATGCCGATCGATTGACAGATTTCTTCGGTCAGAACAGGCTCCTCCGGCGCGATGAAGGCGAGCCGGTCAGTCAGTGTGTAATGGCGTTTCGCCCACCCGTCTTTCAATCGTGTCCATGCGCCCTCATCGGGCTGGTTGAGCGCAACCAGATAGATACTCATGGCCTGAACGGGTTCTCCTCCGCAGGGGGCATCACCTTATTCCATTTCAATACTACATCGTTGCGCGGCACCGCGCAACATGCTCGCGGTCACACATGCCGGCGACCACGAAAACAGCTCAATTTGAAATGCGACCCGAGAGGGGAGAAGAAAGGACGTGAACGAAACGCACGATCTCGACTTGACGAGGTGCTGGGCTGGACTCGCCATCCTCGACCGGCTCTCGGAAACCAGTACGGGGATCACGAACGAGGATGTCGGCGCCCTCATCGGAACGCGGAGCGTGAAGGGGATCGGCTCCGCGCTCTCGGGGACAAGGGGGTCGCCGGAGGCAGCGGGGATCCGGCTCGACGAGGCGGTTTGCAGGCGCTCGATGCGCGGGCTCACTGTCTGGATCCGGGGGCCGCGGACCCGCCAAGCGTTGCTCTTGGCGTCGACCGCGATCTGGCCGGGAACTGTGCCGCTGTCACGATTCACCGTCCCGGCCGTCATCCTGCGCCCGCCTCCGGTCCGTTTCGAGGCGCCGCGCAGATCCTTTCCGTCGATGGCGATGGGCGCGTGCGTTCCGGCGCGACCGCTCCGGAGCCCGGTCAAGTATGCAAGAAGCTGTGGGCGAGCCTGGACCGAGACCGCAACGTTCCCGGTCTCACGCACCGTCGGCAAGCACCGTTTCGAGATAGGGCTTGATCACGGTCCGGGCACGGCAAGCCTTCGCGTAGCGAACGATGCGATCCGGTCGCGCCTTTTTCTGCCGAACGGCCTCGCGGAGCCCCTCGATCGCCACGTCCGTTCCGATCTTGTTACGGTACCGGAAGCAGTCGACCACCGTCTTCGCGGGATCGTGGACACGCATGCCGACGCCCTCGATCACGTGGGTCTCCACTCCGACCGCAAGGGCCTGGCTGCCGAAGCGCACGAAGCGGATGGGCGGATCGTCGACCTTCGGCTTGCGGGTGGCGCGATCGATCGCCATCCAGACGAAGGGCGGGAGCTGCACGGTCAGACCGTGAAACTGGAGCGCCGAGATGAGGCAGATCACGCCTTTGGGCACCAGCTTCGCGGCCTCGGCGAAGGAATGCGCGGCATGGAAATCGGCGTCCGGGAGCTGGTACAGGCCCCGGGCCAGGCGGACGACCTGCCGCCGCGGGCTAGGCGGGCGACGGTCTCCCCGTGGACTCCGGCCGCGGCCAGTTCGTGCAGCCGGACCATTCCCCGCTCCCGCAGGAAAGCCAGCGCACGGTCTTTCTGGCCTTTTCCCCTGATCGCCATGATGTGACAGTGCGACCGCTTTCGCGTCCACATGAATCCGTTTTATCACAGAGCCCCCGCATGGCCAACGGGTTCCCGACCTTCGCCGGCGTCTCCCTCCGCAGCGCCGGTCGTCGACGGTGTCCCGTCGGCGCCGACCCGGTTCCGGGTCGTCGTGACGCCGGCGACGATGTCGTCGCCGGCGGTGGCGGCGGCGGTGATCACGCCGCCGTTGTCACGGCTGGTCATGGCCGTCGCCTCCGGCGCGACCATGATCGCCGGCGCCGCGGCGACCGGCGGCCGTGAAGAGGGGCCGGGCCTCGAGCAAGGATTCGAGGGCCGATCCCCGCCCGGACCGGCCGGGGTTTCGGGGACGGCGCAAGCATCCGGAACTCGACGTCCGAGAACATGACGCCGTCACGAGAAAGGACAGTCATAGGTGCGAGGGGCGGCACCACTCCTTGGCGGTTCTCTCTCGAGTCCAAGGGCAACTGCAGGTTCGTGTCCACGCTTCCGCCGGTGCCGCTGTCGTGGCCACGTCTTGAGTCGGGCGCCGCCGTTTGCCAGACTTCCGTTCGGCAGTTCGGATGCACGTCAATGCGAGGGAATGTGCCAGTGCCGAAAGCGTCAACCAGGATCGTGATCGCAACGACGGCACCCGTGTCGGAGCCAGGCCGTGATCCCCTTCCGCTGTCCGGCTCTTCCGGGAAGGTCGGCCATCTCGAGCGATTGACGTCAGGATTCCGTTGATCGTCGCGGCGATCGAAATGCCCGCTCTCCCGAACGTGCACGTCCCGGCTTGCGTCGACGCGAATCGTGCCGGTCACGGCCACCGCGGCCGCAATTTCACCGCTCCTCCCGAACCGTCGCCCGGTTCGCGGTTCGCGCCATCTCCATGTTCGGGTCGATCATGACCGGCGAAGACCCTTCCGGGAATCCGCGCGTGCCCTCATGCCCCAAATGCGGCGCGGGCATGGTGCTTCGAACCGCGAAGACCGGTCAAAACGCCGGAAACCGGTTCTGGGGCTGCTCCACGTTTCCGGCATGCAGAGGCACCCAGCCTTTTAACGGGACCGCTGGACCGAAAGGGAACACGGACGCCGCGCCAACACAATCCTTGCCGGTCACGTGGATCGAAGGCGCACGCCGTTCCGGGTTCATCCCCGAATACGTTTCGGTGGGCGCGATGCCCGGCGTCCTGCGTCATCGATTGGGCGAACATTCCACACTCGAGCAAGTCCTGACGCAGTGCATTCTTCTCTCCAGTCGAAAGCGTTCCCGCCCGGGAGCTTCGGAACACGCCCGGATGGCGAGCGCGCTTCTCGCGAAGATCCTGCAACGCGGACGAACGCCTCTCCCTTCGCTCGGGCTGGAACGCGAGGCCCTGCGCCTGCACGGCCTTCTCGATGATGCGCGCGATCTCGAAGCCGAGGGGACCGAGACGGGATGGGAGCTGCATGGCGGTCCGGCAGCTCGCGTGAGCGCCGAGGGCCTCCTGGCGGCAGTCTCCGAGCGTTGCGCGTTCTCACTCGATCGCGAGTTTGCCGCCGAAGCCGGCCCTGACGCCCTGCTGCAGAGTCCTGCGGAGGCCTGGTTCCTCGACCAGTGGATTCCGAGCACCCTCGGGCCGTCGGCCGCTCACTGGTTCACGCCCCAGGCATCGCTCGACACCTTGCTGGAATCCGGCGGAGTCGCGGAGTCGGGCGCCCGAAGAATCGACTTCCTCTTCCATCATCCGGGCGGTCGTCCCGTCGGGATCGAAATCGACGGGGAAGAGCACGCCTCGGCTGTCGCGGTCGACGACGCGCGCGACCAGTCCCTGGCGAAGATCGGAATCGACGTGCTTCGCGTCACCAATCACGAAATCCGACAGGGCGGCGGAGTCGCCCTCGACCGGCTGAAGAGCAGGTGCGAGGAATCCCTGGCAAGCCTGAAGCATTCCGAGGCCGACCGCGACATCGCCCGCTTTCTCCTCGATTGCTCGAATGCCGCACGGGTGCAGTTCGCCGTTGTCCGCGCGATCGGAGGGGGATGGCTGACCGCCGGTCGGCGATGGACCGTGGAACTCACCGGCGGCGGTGGCTCCGCGGCCGCCGGCGTTCTGGATCTCCTGAAACTCCTTTCCGGCCTTGACGCCCTGCATGGCGGCACGTCGGTGCCCGAATGCTGCACGGTTCGCGGTGACGACGGGCTGCAGATCGCATGGCGCACCGACGGCGACGGCGACTGGCGGGAGACGGCCCCTTCGGACCGCGAGGGCGAATCCGTCCGCGTTGTCGTGGAATCGCGCACCAGTCCCTACCACAGCCTGGATTCCGACCCGCGCGCGGACCTGATCCTGCGCCCCGCCTTTCTCCCGGTGGAATTCGCGGCCGGCCGACCCCCCGACCCCGGACGGAAACCCATTGCCCCGCTCACCTACGAGGAGGCCCGTCCCGCGCTCGAGGTCTTTCTTCGCACCGTCTTCCGCAAGCGTCAGTTCCGGCGGATGCAGGGCGAAGCGGTCTACAACACCCTTCGGCAGCAGGATTGCGTGGTTCTGCTTCCGACCGGTGCCGGCAAGAGCCTGATCTACCAGCTTGCCGGTCTGTTGATGCCGGGCGTGACTCTCGTTGTCGACCCCATTGTCGCGCTGATAGAGGATCAAGTGGAAGGCCTGCGGTCCTACGGCATCGACCGAGCCGCGCCCATCGCAATGAGTCTGTCGTCGCCCGAAGATCTCAGGCGCCTGCTCCTGCGGATCGAGCGGGGGGAGTACCATTTCGTCCTGCTTTCGCCCGAGCGCCTGCAGTCGCCGCGATTCCGAAGCGCGCTCCGTGCCTTGACCGAAGTTTCCCCGGTCAATCTCGCCGTCATCGACGAAGCTCACTGCGTATCGGAATGGGGACACGATTTTCGTCCCTCCTACCTGCATCTCGGCGGCAACTTGCGCCGCTTCGGCACGAGGCAGGATGGCCGCCCGCCTCCGCTGCTGGCGCTTACGGGAACGGCGTCGCGTGCGGTGCTGAGGGACATGCTGACCGACCTGGGAATCGACCGGAACCGCTCCGATGCACTCATTCGTCCAGAATCGTTCGATCGAACCGAACTTCGCTTCAGGATCGTGCGGACCCGCCCGCCCGAGGATCCGAAAGCTTCCCTTCGCGGCGTACTGAACGGCCTGCCCGCCGAGTTCGGGTTGCCGCCAGCCGAATTCTACCAGCCGTTCGGGCGGGACACGGCTTCCGGCATCGTGTTCGTGCCGACGGTCAACGGCCGCGACCACGATTTGATCGGTACGCGCGACACGGTGCGAAACGCGACCAATGCACCTGTCACCATCTATTCCGGCAGCCCACCCAGGGGTATCGATCGCGGCGTGTGGGACAGGGAGAAGCGGACACACGCCCGCGAGTTCAAGCAAAACCGGGTGTCGGTGCTTGTCGCCACCAAGGCGTTCGGCATGGGCATCGACAAATCGAACATCCGATACACGGTGCATTTCGGGATGCCCGGCTCCCTCGAGAGTTTCTACCAGGAAGCCGGACGGGCGGGTCGAGACCGCAAACCCGCCCTCTGCGTCGTCGTGTTTTCCGAGTACGACGAGGCCCGGTCGGACGCGCTTCTCGATCCCGACCTGGATCTGCCGAAGCTGCGCGAACGCTTCGACGCGGCAAACAGCAACAGGAAGACAAGCGACGACGTGACACGCGCGCTCTGGTTCCACCTCCAAGGGTTCCATGGCGTGGCGGACGAAATCGAGGACGTCAAGCATCGCCTCGGCGAGATCGGGAGTCTGTCGTCCCGCAAGAGCGTCGAGTTGCCGTTCGGCGGGGAGGGCGAGAAAGGGAAGAAGGAAAAAGCGCTCTACCGACTCCTGAGAATCGGCGTGGTGTCCGACTACGAAGTGGATTTTGGCGCCGGGAAGTTCACGGTCACCGTGGATGCCTTCGATTTCGAGGGTTGCAAGAGGCGCCTGCGCGACTACGTCTGCGCGGCGCAACCCGCGAAGGGCAGGTTGCTGGCGCGGCAGCTGGACGAAATCGTTTCCCAGAATCCCAGTCACGCGGCGTACGAGCTCGCCCGCGTGCTCATCGAGTTCGTCTACGACGTCATCGAGCGTTCCCGGCGACGCATGATCCAGGAATCCGCGCTTCTGGCACGCCGCGCCCAACAGGATGACGAGATCAGGAGGCGTCTGCTCGACTACCTCCAGGAAGGCATCGGCGCGGAGCGCATCAACCAGCTTCTCGATCAATCCGGGATCTCCCTTCCGGACTGGTGCGAACTGGTCGCCAAGTGCCAGACGGCGATGGACGCGGGAGAACTCCGGGGCCTCTGCATCCGCGCGCTGGAGACGTATCCCGACCATCCCGGACTGCTCCTGGCGCGTGCCGCCGCCGAGGCGATGTGCTCGGACCGCGACGAAGGGGTCAGTTCACGGGGCATCGGTGCCGCGATACGCCGCAGCATCGTGGACTACGAGCTTGCCCGGAGCGAGGTGAAGGCTGCCGTCGACGCGCTCTTCGATCTCGCGCGCACGCGCGCCCCCGAACTCGGGGTTTCTCTCGCCGTCGCGCTGCTCGGGCTTGACGAAGCAGACGTCGGTCTCGCGGTCGCGGTCGGCTGGGGAGCGGCCCGGGCCGGGGAATTCGACAACGAGCGTGTTCGGACCGCAGTCGCCGCCCGACGCATGCGTCGGACGGTGGACCTCCTGGAAGACGCGATGTCCCGACTGGACCGCCAGTACGAACGGCCGAGCGTCCTGGAAGCGCTCGGGAGAACCTGACAAGGGAGCGCGACATGAGCGTCTTGCCGGAACTGGAGAGCCGAATCGCCGCGAACGAGGAGCGGATCATCGCGTTGGTCCGGCACCTGGAAGACCATGCCGAACTGGAAGAATCCCTGCGCGACGCGGGCGGCAGTCTCAAGGACGCCGGCCTCGAGGTGAAACGTCTCGCCGAATCCGCCAGGGTCGCGACCGAGTCCCTGGCCGCGATCCTCGCCTCGTTCCGGGACGCGGTCGCGCTTCTGCGACAGTCCGATCCCGCGCGCGCAACGGAAGCGGTCGCAAGAGTCGAGGAGAGGCTCGGCAATGCGGAACAGGCCATCAGGGAAGCCATCGGCGAGGCGGCCGCCGTCGCGGCCGCCGCGGCGACGGGCGCGCAAGAAAACGCCGATCGCCAGCTCAGGGCGGAAGCGCGGGCGATCCGGAAAGCCATTCCGACGGCGGTCGTCTACATAACGCTGGCGCTTGCGCTCGCGCTCCTGGGCCTCGAGATCGCGAGTCGCTTCCCCGTGCCGCTGTCGGGATGAGGTTCGACCGGAGCGGTCTCCCGATCATCCCGGCCTCCCGGCCATGACACGGCCGCCCCGCCTCGAAGCCGGCAGACGCGCCCGCGCGCCGGAAGCCGGGCAAGCCGCGTGGCGGGCGGCAGGGATCGCGGCAGGGTGGAGCGGGTTGGCTGGGGAACCTGGATTCGAACCAGGACCAAGCGGGTCAGAGCCGCCCGTTCTACCGTTAAACTATTCCCCAGCGATCCGGCGACGGAACGCGGACATCGGGGTTTACAGGACGGTTCCCCGAAAGGCAACGGAAAATTCCCGCCGGGCCCGGAACCTCCGCCGGGACGCCTCCGTCGCGCGCCGGCCGCGGCCGGCCCGCCGGGCGCACGGTCGCCCGCCCGCCCGGGGCGTTCCGCCCGCCGCCCGCGACGGCGGCGCCCCCAGGGAGGCGGAAGGGGCATGACGGCCGGAAAGGGCCCCGCGCCCGTCGGACGGAACCGTCGCGTGAAGGTCAGGACCGCCCGTCGGCGCAAGGCCTCCTCGACCCGCTGGCTGGACCGGCAGCTGAACGATCCCTACGTCCGGGAGGCCCGGCGTCTCGGACTGCGGTCGCGGGCGGCCTTCAAGCTGATGGAGATCGACGACAGGTTCGGGCTGCTGCGGAGCGGGTCGCGGGTCGTCGATCTCGGGGCCGCTCCGGGAAGCTGGGCCCAGGTCGCCGCGGACCGCGTCGGAGCGGTCTCGGGCGGGGGAACGGTGGTCGCGATCGACCTCGACCGGATCGAGCCGATGGCCGGCGTGACCGTCCTGGAAGCCGACATCCGGAGCGGCGGGGCGCTCGAGGCGGCGCGGGCCGCGGTCGGCGGTTCCGCCGACGTCGTCCTGAGCGATCTCGCCGCCCCCGTCATCGGGCACAGGAAGACGGACCATCTCCGCACGATGGCGCTCGGCGAGGAGGCGCTCGCCTTCGCGGAGGGGATCCTGGAGCCGGGGGGAGCCTTCGTGCTCAAGGCCTTCGCGGGCGGCGCCCACGGGGATCTGGTGCGCGGGATCGGGGAGGCGTTCGGGAAGGTCCGGACCGTGAAGCCGGCGGCGTCGCGGTCCGGGAGCCCCGAGACCTACGTCGTGGCGACGGGTTTCCGGGGCGGGGGCCGGACCTGACGGCGGACGCCGGCGCCGGGAAGGGCGCGCGGGGCCGGTTCCCGTCCGGCCCCGTCCGGCGGGCGGTCCGGGAACGCGTTCGGTCGCCGTCGCGCCGGTCCGGGCCCCGCGAAGCGGCCCCCGGCCGCGACGGGAAACCGGCTCCGGAAAGACGCGCCGTTGGGATTCGGGGCACCGTGGCCTATACTGGAATGCCGCACCGTTCGCGAGGCCGCCCCATGGAGATCCGCGACGCCCTGGCGTTCGACGACGTGCTTCTCGTGCCCGCGGAATCGGCGGTTCTTCCCGCCCGGGCGGACACCTCGACGCGGCTGACGGCGGACATCCGCCTCGGCATCCCGCTGGTTTCCGCGGCGATGGACACGGTCACCGAGGCGCCGATGGCGATCGCGATGGCGCAGGCGGGCGGGATCGGCGTCATCCACAAGAATCTCGACGCCGCCGCCCAGGCCGAAGAGGTGCGCGCGGTCAAGAAGTTCGAGTCCGGGATGGTGATCAACCCGGTCACCATCGGCCCCGGCGAGACCCTCGCCCGCGCGCTCGAGCTGATGAGGGAGCACGGGATCTCGGGCATTCCCGTGGTCGAGGGCGGCTCCGGCGAGCTGTGCGGCATCCTGACCAACCGCGACGTCCGCTTCGCCGACAACCCGCGCCAGCCGGTGCGCGAGCTCATGACCCGCGACCGGCTGGTCACGGTCAGCGAGGGCGTCGACATGGCCGAGGCTCGGCGCCTCCTGCACAAGCACCGCATCGAGAAGCTTCTCGTCGTGGACGACGCCTACCGCTGCATCGGGCTGGTCACGGTCAAGGACATCGAGAAGGCCGAGGGCCATCCCGACGCCACCAAGGACGACAAGGGCCGGCTGCGCGTCGCCGCCGCCACCGGCGCCGGCGACGAGGGGCGCGCCCGCGCCGAGGCGCTGGCCGACGCGGAGGCGGACGCCGTGGTCGTCGACACCGCCCACGGCCATTCGCGGGACGTTCTCGACGCCGTGAGGGCGATCAAGCGGATGTCGAACAGCGTCGCCGTGATCGCCGGCAACGTCGCGACGCCGGACGGCGCGAGGGCGCTCGCCGACGCCGGCGCCGACGCCGTCAAGATCGGGATCGGGCCCGGCTCCATCTGCACGACGCGCGCCGTCACCGGCGTCGGCGTGCCGCAGTTCTCGGCCGTGCTGGAATGCGCCGAGGCGTGCCGGGAACGCGGCGTCCCCTCCATCGCCGACGGCGGGGTCCGCCTTTCGGGCGACCTCGCCAAGGCGCTGGCCGCCGGCGCCGACAGCGTCATGATCGGCTCGCTTCTCGCGGGCACCGACGAGAGCCCCGGCGAGACGTTCCTGTACCAGGGGCGGTCCTACAAGACCTACCGCGGCATGGGCTCCCTCGCCGCCATGGCGCGGGGTTCCGCGGACCGGTACTTCCAGCAGGAGATCGGCGAGACCCTGAAACTCGTGCCGGAGGGGATCGAGGGCCGGGTGCCCTACAAGGGGCCCGCGGAGACCGTGCTCCACCAGCTCGTGGGCGGGCTCCGGGCGTCCATGGGCTACACCGGCAACGCCTCGGTCGCGGAGATGCGGCAAAACTGCGAATTCCGGCGCGCCACCCCGGCGGGCCACCGCGAGAGCCACGTGCACGACGTCTCGATCATGCGCGAGGCCCCGAACTACCGGCTGCCGTGACGGCGGCCCGGCCCGGCCCCGAGGGGGCCGCGACGACGGACCGCGTCCTGATCGTGGACTTCGGGTCGCAGGTGACGCAGCTCATCGCGCGCCGGGTGCGCGAGAGCGGGGTCTACAGCGAGATCCGCCCGGTCGACCGGGTGACGGCCGCGGATCTCGCGGCGTTCGCGCCGCGGGCGGTGGTCCTGTCGGGCGGCCCGGCCTCGGTCCTCGACGACGGCGCGCCGCGGGTGCCGGAGGCGGTGTTCGAGGCCGGCGTGCCGGTTCTCGGCATCTGCTACGGGCAGCAGGCGATGGTGGCGCAGCTCGGCGGCACGGTGGCCGGCTCGCGGAGCCGGGAGTTCGGCCGCGCGACGCTCAGGGCGGTCGCCGACTGCGCCCTGTTCGGCGGCGGCTGGGGCCCCGAGGAGCAGGTCTGGATGAGCCACGGCGACCGCGTGGAGACCCTGCCCCCGGGGTTCCGCGTCGTCGGCGAGAGCGCGGGCGCGCCCTGCGCCGCGATCGCCGACGACCGGCGGCGGCTCTACGGCGTGCAGTTCCACCCGGAGGTGGTCCACACGCCGCGCGGCGCGGAGCTCCTGAGAAACTTCACCCACCGCGCCGCGGGCTGCCGCGGGGACTGGACGATGGAGGCGTTCCGGGACCGCGCGGTCGCCGACGCCCGGGCCCGGGTCGGCGGCGGCCGGGTGCTGTGCGGGCTGTCCGGCGGCGTCGATTCCTCGGTGACCGCGGCGCTCCTGCACGAGGCCGTGGGCGGGCGGCTGCTGTGCGTGCTCGTCGACAACGGGCTGATGCGGGAGGGCGAGGCGGACGAGGTCGAGCGGCTGTTCCGCGGCCGCTGGAACGTGCCGTTCGTGCGCCGCGACGCGGCGGCGCTGTTCCTCGGGCGGCTCGCGGGGGTGTCCGACCCCGAGGCCAAGCGGAGGATCGTCGGCGAGACCTTCGTCGAGGCGTTCGAGGAGGAGGCGCGCAGGGCCGGCGGGGCGGAGTTCCTGGCCCAGGGCACGCTGTACCCCGACGTCATCGAGTCGGTCTCGGCGCAGGGCGGGCCGAGCGCGACGATCAAGACGCACCACAACGTGGGCGGGCTGCCCGAGCGCATGGACATGAAGCTGGTGGAGCCGCTGCGCGAGCTGTTCAAGGACGAGGTGCGCGAGCTCGGGCGCGTGCTCGGCCTGCCGGAGAGCCTGGTGGGGCGGCACCCGTTCCCGGGGCCGGGGCTCGCGATCCGGATCCCGGGGGAGGTGACGGCGGAGAGGCTCGGGATCCTGCGCCGGGCGGACGCGATCTATCTCGAGGAGATCCGGGCGGCGGGACTCCACGACGAGATCTGGCAGGCGTTCGCGGTGCTGCTGCCGGTGCGCACGGTCGGGGTGATGGGCGACGCCCGGAGCTACGAGCACGCGTGCGCGCTGCGGGCGGTGACCTCGACGGACGGCATGACGGCGGATTTCCACCCGTTCGACATGGCGTTCCTGGGGCGGGTGGCGAACCGCATCGTGAACGAGGTGCGGGGGATCAACCGGGTGGTCTACGACGTGACCTCGAAGCCGCCGGCGACGATCGAGTGGGAGTGAGCGGCGGGATGTTTCCCGCAGGGGCCGGCGGCGGCGGGCATCCGGTTGCGGCTACTGGCGTCGCGTCGGAATCCTTGCGGTGCGGGAACGAGGCGGCCGGTTCCGTTGCGACGGTCCCCGTCCCCGGAAACACTGGGCGGGCGCGCCGCGTCGACAAGGCAAAAAGGAAGCGGCGGGGGGCGCGAACCCCCCGCCGCTCCGGACTGGCTGTCCGACGACCGGTCGGTCAGAACCTGATCTTGAGACCCGAGGAAATCGCGGTGCCCTCGGCCTGGGAGGCTTCCGTTCCGCCGTCCCAGTCGGCCCAGATGAAGGAAAGCGACCAAGTCACGCCGGGGCCCAGCGTCCGCGCGAACGCGACCTGGGTGGCCGTGCTCTCCCTGCCGGCGTCGTCCTCGCCGAAGAGATAGTTGAGCCCGGCGCTGTTGGCGCCGAACTTGTAGCGGATGCCGGCATCCCAGCCGTTGTGGGTGTCCGCCGAATTCGTGGTCTCCTTCTCCATGTAACCGACGCCGACCCTGATGTTCTGCACGTCGACGCGGAGGCCGGCGTTCATCGCCACGGGATCGTTGTCGGCTCCGGCGGCCTTCGCCGCGGTGGACAGGCTCGCGGTCTGGTAGCCGAACGCGGCGCCGACCCCGACGTCGCCGAACTTGCCGACGTAGTTGGCGCCCAGGCCGATGATGTCCTTCTCCTTGGTCGTCTTCGTGGTGGCCGCGGTGCTACCGTACCCGGCGTTGCCGCTGCGGTCCCGCGTGGCGTTGTCGTCCTCCGACTGGTCGGCGGCGTAGGAGACGCCCAGCTGGAGGCCGCTGAACCTCGGCGTGTAGTACGCGATCGATTCGGCGTCGCTGGCGTAGTCCGCCAGCAGGTCGCGGCCGTGGCTGACGTTCGCCCCCGCGGGGTTGGGGATCCAGTCCGGGGCGTTGAACATCGTGAGGTTGTGCCCGACGCTCGTGGACACCGATCCGAGATACCCGAAGGTCATCCGCCGGGACACCGGGTCCATGGTGCCCATCTGGATCTGGCCGAAGCTGCCGGAGGCCCGGATCCACGCCTCGTCGATCTGGTCGTTGTGGGTGGCCCCGAGTTCGTAGGAGGTGCTGAACCCCTCCAGCTCGACCCTCGCGGCGATCTTGATGCCGTTGTCGAGCGCGGCGCCGGCGTTGAAGTGGATCTCGTTGTCCGACTTCACGTCGATGCCGGTCCGGTCGTTGGTGGCGGAGTCGTTGGCCCCGTCGCCGCTGATGATGCCCACGGAGTACTCGATCTGGCCGTTGACGGTCAGCGTCGGCTTCATCCCCTGCGCCAGCGCGCCGGCGGACAGGGCGACCGCGCCCGCGGCCGCAAGGGCCGTCGTCGCCAAAAGTTGCTTCTTCATCGTTGCTCTTCCTCCCGGAGGTTCGTTGGGGCGCGACACGGGCCGAAGCAACGCCCCGTGCACGCAACCCGTCCCGCGGGCATGCCGTCGCGTCGAACCGCGTCGACCTGCCCGCATCCGGGGCGGTTTCTAGACCGCCGGAACCGGGCCGGCAAGCGGTTTCGGCCCGGTCGCGCAAAAATCCCCGCGGCGTTGCCGAAACGCAACGGGCGGGAGGCGCGGGATCTCGGGCCCCGCATTTTCACGGCAACCGCCGGGCATTCCCTTCCCGGCCCCGGGACGGCGGGGATTCCCGGGGTCATGGGCGGGAGCCTCCGCAGAGCGCCGTGATGGCCTTTCCGATCCTCTCTGCCGCTTCCTCGACCTCCCGGTCGCGGACATGGGCGTAGCGCAGGGTCATGGAGACCCGGCTGTGGCCGAGCAGCCTGGCCACGACCGGCAGCGGCACGCCCCGCAGGACGGCATGGGAGGCGACAGTGTGCCTGAGATCGTGGAGCCGCGCGTCCTCGATGCCGGCGCGCCTGCGCAGGAGAGGCCAGAGCGCCAGCGTCCTCGACAGGGGCCGCGACGGATCCCGGGGCGAGGGGAAGACCCAGGGACCGCCGGTCCGGGGCCGGCGCGCGAGGACGGCCTCGGCCGCGCTGTTCAGGAACGCCCGCCTGGGACCGGTCTTGCTGTCGGCGAGGTCGAGCGCGCCGTCGCCGACCTCCTCCCACCGGAGGTTGAGGATCTCGCCGCGGCGGCACCCGGTGAGGAGCAGGAGACGGATGACGTCCGCCTGGTCCCGCCGGGACGGCCGCTCGGCGACGCAGCGGTCGAGCTCGGCATGGAGACGGCGGACCTCGTCGGCGGACAGGAACCGGGTGCGCGGGCGGCGCGGATTGCGCCGGATGCCCCGGGCGGGGTTGGCCCGGACGTGGCCGTGGACCATGGCGTGGTTCATGACCTGGCCGAGCAGACCGAGAGCGGCGTTGGCGCCGCCGGGCGCGGTGGCGCTGTAGCGGTCGAACCACCGCTCGACGTCCCGTCGCGAGATTCCGTCGAGCGCCGTGCCGCCGAAGGCGGGCAGGAGCTGGCTTCCGAGGACCGAGCGGACGCGGTGCCGCGCGGACGGCTTGCACCGGTCGAGACACTCCGCCTTCCAGGTCGTCGCCACGAAATCCCGGAACAGGGGACGGGGCGCGGTCCCGCCCTCCGGCGGGCTTCCGGTTTCCCCGCCGAACCGGATGTCGCGGCACAGGGCCCGGGCCTGCGCGACGTCCATCAGGGCCGCGGGGCCGAGAGTGCGGCGCCGCGGGGCGCCGCCGCGACGGTCCAGGCAGACGAAGGCCCGGTGCCCGGAGGCCCGGACGCGCACGCCGAGACCCGGCGCGACGGTGTCCCAGACCGTGTACTCGCCCGTCTCAGGGCGGAGCCGGGCGACGCCGCGGTCGCTGAGCCGCATCCTGCGCGTCATCGTTCAGCCCCTCCCGCCGAGAACCGGCGCCACCGCCTCGGCCGCCTCCCGGACCGCCGCGTCCGCGGCATGGAGGTACCTGAGCGTGGTCCCGGGCCTGCGGTGGCCGAGCAGCCTGCCGATGGTCGGAACGGTCTCGCCCCGCGCCATCGCCACGGAGGCGTAGGTATGGCGCAGGTCGTGAAGACGGACGTCGTCGATCCCCGCCTCGGTCCGGACCCTCTGCCAGAATTTGTCGAGAACGCTCTGCGACATGTGCCGGTCTCCGGTCCTGGCC
The DNA here is from genome assembly GCA_965214975.1 of Alphaproteobacteria bacterium. Taxonomy (GTDB): domain Bacteria; phylum Pseudomonadota; class Alphaproteobacteria; order MPNO01; family UBA830; genus JAJEBT01. The sequence goes on along the minus strand of OZ244055.1, from coordinate 124,373 downwards.
GGAAAGGTCCAGCGGCAGGTCCGGGGCAGGCCGTCGAGAACCCGCCGCGCGGCGGACGACAGCCAGACCGTGCGGGGCCCGGTCTTGCCGTCGCGCAGGAACAGCCTGCCCTCGCGGAAGTCGGACCACAGAAGCGTCAGGAGTTCCGTCTTCCGGCATCCGGTCAGCAGCAGAAGACGCACGGCCGCGGCCTCCAGGGGACGGCGTTCCCGATGGCGGTCCAGGACGCCGCTCAGGCGGGCGATCTCGCCGGGGGACAGGAAGCGTTCCCGTCCGCGCCGCCGGTGACGCTTGATACCGATGCAGGGATTGCTGCCCTCGGGACGGTGGCCGAGGGCCTCCGCCTGCCCGAGGATCACGGAGAGAACCGGGGCCGAGCGGTTCGCCGTGCCCGGGGTGGCGTGGAGCGAGGCGAACCACCGCCGCACGTCCGACCGCGTGACGGCGGCGACCGGCCTGCCGCCGAACCACGGCAGGATGCAACGCCTGTAGTGGCCGAGGTTGACCTCCAGCGTTCCGGGTTTCCAGTGCCTCCGGCAGCGCCGGAAGACCTCCTCGGCGACGGTCTCGAAGAGAGCGCCCTCCGCCGGCGCGGCATCGGCGTCGCCGCCGCGTCCCGCGACCGCGAGCATGGCGACGGCGCGGGCCCGCGCCTCGCTCTCGGTCATCGCGCCGGCGTCGCCGATGGTGCGCCAGACGCGCCGGCCCCCGCGCTGGCGGTGGAGGAAGTAGCTCTTGCGGCCCGACGGCATCACGCGGACGCCGAACCCCCTGAGTTCGCTGTCGCGGACATCGCGGACTTTCCCGCGCGGCGCGAGGCTGTCGACCCGGCGCTGGGTCAGGCGGATTCCCGGCATGTCTCTTCTCCCGTCGGCTGTTGCACCGGGGGAACGGAAGCGTTGCGCTTGCGGTCCCTGCCGCGTTGTCGGGAGAGAGAGAACGCGTCTTTTGTCAACGCGTTAGCACCGAAGGCGCGTCGTCGGCTGTTGCACCGGGGGGATGAAAGCGTTGCGTTTGCGGCCCCTGCCGCGTTTTCGGAAGAGAAAAACCGTCTTTTTTGTCAATGTGTTAGCGCCGAAGGTGCGCCGGCCCGTGTCGCGCCCCAGCGAACCTCCGGGAGGAAGAACGACGATGAAGAAGCAACTTTTGGCGACGACGGCCCTTGCGGCCGCGGGCGCGGTCGCCCTGTCCGCCGGCGCGATGGCGCAGGGGATGAAGCCGACGCTGACCGTCAACGGCCAGATCGAGTACTCCGTGGGCATCATCGGCGGCGACGGCGCCAACGACGGGCTCGTGCAAGTCGGAAAGAACGACGACGGTAGCCCCATTACCAAGCCCAACGACCGGACCGGCATCGACGTGAAGTCGGACAACGAGATCCACTTCAACGCCGGCGCCACGCTCGACAACGGCATCAAGATCGCCGCGAGGGTCGAGCTGGAAGGGTTCAGCACCTCCTACGAACTCGGGGCCACCCACAACGACCAGATCGACGAGGCGTGGATCCGGGCCTCCGGCAGCTTCGGCCAGATCCAGATGGGCACCATGGACCCGGTGTCCCGGCGGATGACCTTCGGGTATCTCGGATCGGTGTCCACGAGCGTCGGGCACAACCTCACGATGTTCAACGCCCCGGACTGGATCCCCAACCCCGCGGGGGTGAACGTCAGCCACGGCCGCGACCTGCTGGCGGACTACGCCAGCGACGCCGAATCGATCGCGTACTACACGCCGCGCTTCAGCGGCCTCCAGCTGGGCGCCTCCTACGCCCGCGACCAGTCGGAAGACGACAACGCCACGCGGGACGGCACCGGCAACGCCACGTACCTTTCCACCGGGGCCACGAACAAGAGAACCCTGGAGAAGGACATCATCGGCCTGGGCGTCAACTACGTCGGCAAGTTCGGCGACGTCGGGGTCGGTGCCGCGTTCGGCTACCAGACTGCGAGCCTGTCCAACATAGCCAAAGCCGGCATACAGAAAAAGAACAAAGACGGCTCACTCAAATTCAAAGCAAACGGCACCCCTGATTGGGATCTCGCACCCGGCGACAATGATCCCACGGCGATCAATGCCGGACTCCGCATCGACGTGCAGAACATCAGGGTCGGTGTCGGTTACATGGAGAAGGAAACCAGGTACTCGGCGGACACCCACAACGGTTGGGATGCCGGAATCCGCTACAAGTTCGGCGCCAACAGCGCCGGGCTCAACTATCTCTTCGGCGAGGACGACGCCGGCAGGGAGAGCACGGCCACCCAGGTCGCGTTCGCGCGGACGCTGGGCCCCGGCGTGACCTGGTCGCTTTCCTTCATCTGGGCCGACTGGGACAGCGGAAACGACTTGACCAGCGCCGAGGGCACTGCGATCTCCTCGGGCCTCAAGATCAAGTTCTGACCGACCGGTCGTCGGACAGCCAGTCCGGAGCGGCGGGGGGTTCGCGCCCCTCGCCGCTTCCTTTTTGAGCCCGGCACCGCGCTCTCGCGGCACGGCGCGGCTACAAGCGCGCCATCGTCGCAGGCGAGGTGGGGGCCCAAAGAAGCGGCTCGCTGGTCGTCAGCCGCCGCCTCGCATCCCGCAACCGGTTCCGGGATGCCGTTCACCAACGAGCCGTGGCGGCAATGCAGCGCAACCCCGTCGGCAAGGCGAAATACGCCGCGTTGCGCGCCCGGGGCCACGGCCACGCGCGCGCGCTGCGAAGCGCCGCCGGCTGTCCACTCGGCGTCGCCTGCACGATGCTGGAAAACCGGGCCCTCTTCGATCCGGACATCGGGAGCCGGTTCCGTGCAGCCTGACCCCGTGTCCGCGCACCCCGCGATCGCGCGTACCCGCGCGCGTTTCAAGCCCTTTCGAAATGGCGGGAAATCCGAACCGCCGACGGAACTGGGTGCGGGACCGACCTGCCGTGGCGACGCCGCAGGACGGCACGTGAACGCTTCGTCCGGAACAGGGGGACGCTCGAACCGGCATCGGGCGCGAAACAGCCTCCGGGCCGCGAGCGACGCGACAACCCGACTGTGCAAGGTCGGGAAGTCTGAAACCTGCCCTGGAACTTCCGGAACGGGTCGTCTCTCTTCTCAGGGCTTGGAGGCGACGACTTCAAGTCGACGAACCCAGCCCTAGTTCAGGATCTCGCAAGCCCAACCGAACTCTACGCGGATTGAACCGTCCTGGACGAGTCCGTCGGCAGGGGCCGCCCTTGCGGGCTGCACGATCCTTGAATCGTCGCCTTCGGATCCCCACGGTCCCGCGAAACCGAAGGAGTCCCGCGCCAGCATCAGCACGGGATACACGTTGAAGCGCTTTTGGCTGCGACCGGGCGACGTCTGGTGCGCGGTCGAATCTGTCACCGCGCCGGCGCCGCAGAACGGAGCGAATGTCGACGAGGTGACGAACCGGATCTGCTCGTCCTCGAATGAGCCAAGTTCGCCTTCGTAGGCTTTTCTGTTCAGCCGACCGTACTCCGATACCGGGACGAAGGCGTTGTGCGTGGCTGCCTGGAGATCGTGGATATCGGGTTCGAGGTCGGTATGGCAGAGGACGATATACGATCCTCTGTCGTCATGAGTCTGTTTGAACCGACGGCCCTCCCGGGAGCGCATCTCCTCGGCCATCGCGCGAAGCTCGTCGAGCGTGATTCTGGAAGTCTCGTCCACCATGTTCCGGACGGTCTTGCCGCCGGCGTACCGGACATTGGTTCCCGTGCACAGCGCCTCGAATGCCCGCTCGTCGAGTGTTCCCCCGATGTTTCTGCCCTGTTGAGCCGCGCTTCCTTCCACATCGGTTCCGGGGACCACCTGGATCTCGTCTGTGCGCCGCCGGACAGGAACGGCGACTGTCTCGTAAACTGTGTCGTGCACTCGACGGTTGCTCTCCTGAATCACGTCGTTGGCCTGAGGGTCAGGGGATGGAGTGCGCAGGCGCAGGCAGCTGAACCTCGCGGAGTTATTGTCTATCGGTTCCGTTTCCTTTGTCGCAAATTGATGCAGAACGTTTTCCGAAGGCGCTTGCTTGATCAAGATGGAGGAATACTTCTCCCACTCTTCTCTGGGGTTCCCGTGCTTCATTTCTTGGTCCCTTTTCGAGGCCGGGCACCGCGCCCTCGCGGCACGGTGCAGCGGGGATCCAAAAAAGAGCGGCGAGGGGCGCGAACCCCCCGCCGCTCCGGACTGGCTGTCCGACGACCGGTCGGTCAGAACTTGATCTTGAGGCCCGAGGAGATCGCAGTGCCCTCGGCGCTGGTCAAGTCGTTTCCGCTGTCCCAGTCGGCCCAGATGAAGGAAAGCGACCAGGTCACGCCGGGGCCCAGCGTCCGCGCGAACGCGACCTGGGTGGCCGTGCTCTCCCTGCCGGCGTCGTCCTCGCCGAAGAGATAGTTGAGCCCGGCGCTGTTGGCGCCGAACTTGTAGCGGATTCCGGCATCCCAACCGTTGTGGGTGTCCGCCGAGTACCTGGTTTCCTTCTCCATGTAACCGACACCGACCCTGATGTTCTGCACGTCGATGCGGAGTCCGGCATTGATCGCCGTGGGATCATTGTCGCCGGGTGCGAGATCCCAATCAGGGGTGCCGTTTGCTTTGAATTTGAGTGAGCCGTCTTTGTTCTTTTTCTGTATGCCGGCTTTGGCTATGTTGGACAGGCTCGCAGTCTGGTAGCCGAACGCGGCACCGACCCCGACGTCGCCGAACTTGCCGACGTAGTTGACGCCCAGGCCGATGATGTCCTTCTCCAGGGTTCTCTTGTTCGTGGCCCCGGTGGAAAGGTACGTGGCGTTGCCGGTGCCGTCCCGCGTGGCGTTGTCGTCTTCCGACTGGTCGCGGGCGTAGGAGGCGCCCAGCTGGAGGCCGCTGAAGCGCGGCGTGTAGTACGCGATCGATTCGGCGTCGCTGGCGTAGTCCGCCAGCAGGTCGCGGCCGTGGCTGACGTTCACCCCCGCGGGGTTGGGGATCCAGTCCGGGGCGTTGAACATCGTGAGGTTGTGCCCGACGCTCGTGGACACCGATCCGAGATACCCGAAGGTCATCCGCCGGGACACCGGGTCCATGGTGCCCATCTGGATCTGGCCGAAGCTGCCGGAGGCCCGGATCCACGCCTCGTCGATCTGGTCGTTGTGGGTGGCCCCGAGTTCGTAGGAGGTGCTGAACCCTTCCAGCTCGACCCTCGCGGCGATCTTGATGCCGTTGTCGAGCGTGGCGCCGGCGTTGAAGTGGATCTCGTTGTCCGACTTCACGTCGATGCCGGTCCGGTCGTTGGGCTTGGTAATGGGGCTACCGTCGTCGTTCTTTCCGACTTGCACGAGCCCGTCGTTGGCGCCGTCGCCGCCGATGATGCCCACGGAGTACTCGATCTGGCCGTTGACGGTCAGCGTCGGCTTCATCCCCTGCGCCATCGCGCCGGCGGACAGGGCGACCGCGCCCGCGGCCGCAAGGGCCGTCGTCGCCAAAAGTTGCTTCTTCATCGTTGCTCTTCCTCCCGGAGGTTCGCTGGGGCGCGACACGGACCGATCGAACTCAAGGGCGAGTCCCAGTGCAGGCGCAACAGACCGCCGTCACTCGAGGGCCCAGGTGAGGGGGCCCCGGCCTGACGGCCGGGGCCGGGGGCGCCTTCGGCGCCGTTCCCTGTGGCACGGTCGGGGAGCGCGTGGCGGCAATGCCGGCTGGGAAGCTTGCCGCCGCGCTCCCACCGCATTACAAGAGGAACTAGGCTCGACTGCGCTCGCATCGGGCTGGCCTCCGGCCAGCCTCCAACGTCACGGGAGGGGAAAACAAGCCCGGCACCTGCCTCGGAAGAGACGGCGCGGCGGCATGAAGCCGCCGTCAAGTGTCACCGGAATCTCCATCAAGTGCGCCAGAATCCGCAAGAACCCTCGACCAAGAATTCTGCGAGCAGCTCGACCGGGTATACAATACAGAACTGATGCCGATGCAGCAGGCGGAGGAATGCGCGGTTCGGAGGATCGACAACGACGAGTCCGCCTCGGCGCTCGATATGGATGTCGACGTCTTGGAGAAGTGGTGGCGACGACCGGCCTCGAAGCCGACACTCACCAATGCACAGGCCATGGAACCTGAAAGCGACAAGGAATCATGAACAATACGATGAATACCAATCTTCTGGCAATGACTCTCATTCGCTATATAGGAGATCAGGTTTCAGAAACGGGGCGACCAATTGATTTGCATGCTGATGTCGGCAAAATCATCGGTGCTCCAAGCAGGGAGATTTTTGAAGGGATTTGTGACGAACTAAAAGATCTAGGTATCATCAGGGCACCAATAGGTGTCTTCAGAATACCAAAGAACGTTGATTCCAAAATCATATCAAATATTATTTTTAAAGGAGTCAACCTCAGTCTCGAAGGGTGGGAGAGATATGAACAAGAGAAGCGAGGAAAATTCTCCGGCAACTACGGCTTTATCGTAACTGCCCAGGTGCTCCACCCCCGGTGACGGCGTGTCGGCAACCGTCGCCGCGGAGGCGGCGCCCGCTCGCCTGTTGACATCATAGCCTTGCGGGTTCAGGGTTGCGCTCCGGTGCGAGAGGAGCGGCCCGTGGGGTATTTCGGATCGAAGGCGACGAGCGGTTTGTGCCAGGCGCTGATCGCGCTGATGCCGCCGCACTCGGTCTACATCGAGAGCCATCTCGGAGGCGGGGCGCTGATGAAGCGCAAGCCGGCGGCCCTGCGCTCGATCGGCATCGACCGCGACGAGCGGGCGCTCGAGGCCTTCGGGGGCGACCCCTCGGTGGAGCTGGTGCACGGCTGCGCCCATGCCTTCCTGGCCTCGTTCCCGTTCCTGGGGCCGGAGCTGGTCTACAGCGACCCGCCCTATCTGCACGCGACCCGGAGTTCGGAGCGCCGCTACCGCTTCGAGTACGAGGAGGCCGACCACGTCGCGCTCCTCGAGCTGCTCAAGGGCCTGCCCTGCCAGGTGATGGTCTCGGGCCACCCGTCCGCGCTCTACGACGGGATGCTGGCGGGCTGGCGCCGCCTCGCGATGCAGGTGACGACCCAGGGCAAGGTGCGGACCGAGGTCGTGTGGTTCAACTTCGCGCCCGACCGGATGCACTGGGCGAGCTTCGCGGGCCGGAACTTCACGGACCGCCAGCGCATCAGGCGCAAGGCGGCCAACTGGGGCCGGCGCTACGGGGCCCTGCCGGCGGGCGAACGCCTCGCGGTGCTGGCCGCGATCATGGCCGTCGAGGCCGACGGGGATGCGTGAACCCTGCCCGGTCCCGGCGCCGGCCGGGGAGGATGACGCGCGCGACCGGGAGATCGCAAGCTTGCGCGAACGCCTCGCCGCGCTCGAGCGCGAGAACGCTCGCCTGCGCGAACGGGTCGCCGAACTCGAGCGCGGCGCCGCGCTCGACAGCACCACCAGCTCCAGACCGCCGGCCGGCGACGGCCTGAAGAAGAGGAACGGAACCCCGAGACGCACGCGGAGCCGGCGCCAGCCGTCTCCCAGGGCCAGCGGCGGCCAGCCGGGCCACAGGGGAACCACCCTGGCGCAGACCGCGAACCCGGACCACGTCGTGGATCACGACCCCGTCGCCTGCTCGCACTGCGGCGCGCCGCTGTCGGACGCCGACCGTCACGCGCCCCCCGTCCGCCGGCAGATCTTCGACCTGCCCGAGCCGCAGCCCCTCGAGGTCACCGAACATCGCGGCCATCGCTGCCGCTGCGCCGCCTGCGGCGCCGTGACGGCAGCCGCATTCCCGGACGGCGTGACCGCCCCGGTCCAGTACGGGCCGCGCATCACCGCGCGGGTGACCTATCTGTCGCACGGCCAGTTCATTCCCGAGAAGCGCGTCGCCGCGGTCATGAGCGACCTCTTCGCGGTGAAGCTCCCCACCGCCACCATCGCCGCCATGGGCCGGCGCACCGCCCGCCGCTTCGGGGGCTTCCTCGACCGGGTCGCGGCGCTCGCCCGCACCGCGGCCCCGGTCAAGCATCCCGGCGAGACCGGCATCCGCATCGAGGCCCGGACCCGATGGCTCCACGTGCTGTGCACCCCGTCGCTCACCGTCCTGCGCGTCGCCGCCGGGCGCCGCCGTTTCGACGAGAGGCTCGAAGGCGTCGTCATCCATGACGATCTGCCCACCTACCTCTCCATCGAGGGGGTGCTCCACGGCGCCTGCGGCGCCCATCGCCTGCGCGAACTCCAAGCCCTCGTCGAGATCGAGAAGGAAGACTGGGCCGGCAGCATGCAGCGCCTCCTCCTGCGCGCCTGCAGGGTCGCCCGCATCGCCCGCGAGAACGACCGCGACGTGCCCGCCTCCCTCGCGGCGCTGATCTCCCGGACCTGGGACCGAACCCTCGACCGCGCCATCGCCTTCCACGAGGCGCAACCGCCGCTCCGGACCGGAAAGCGCGGCCGCAAGAAGCGCCGGATCGGCCACAATCTCGCGTGCCGGCTCCAAAACGGCAAGGAGGGATCCCTGCGTTTCCTCGAGGATCTCCGCGTCCCGTTCACCAACAACGAGGCCGAGCGCGATCTCCGAATGGCCAAGCTGCGCCAGAAGATCTCGGGAGGCTTCCGCTCGACGCAGGGCGCCCATGACTTCGCCAGCCTGCGCTCCGCCATCGCCACCGCCCGAAAGCAGGACTGGAACGTCCTCGAAATCCTGGCGTGTCCCGAGCCGCTGCAGCTGGTCCCGAAACTGCGCCTCCGAAACCCGCCGACGCCGGCCCGCGTCACCCGAGCCCTCGCCTCCCGACGCTCGGCGAAACCGGACCTGGGCAGTTACCGCCAATTTGAAATTGGCGTTCTGGAATTGGGCGTCATGTCAGCGTGTTGCGAAACTGGGGTATCCAAAAAATGCCAACTTGGGCTGAGCGAACTCAACGCCACCGGAACTGCCCTACGCATGGCCTACGAGGCCGGCAAAACCCCGGAACCCGCGTGATCCGCATCAAACCGAACTGGAAGGGGTCCGGAAGTCTGCAATGATACTCATGTAGGATCCGTCCCCGCGTGAGCGGGGCAACCCTCAGATCCCTGTGCCCCACGAAGACGTCCCCGGTCCATCCCCGCGTGGGCGGGGCAACCTCTATAAGGAGGAACTTGCAAAACTCCCGGTCGGCGAGGCCCGGCTCGGGGCGTCCGCGGGGCGAACGCGACGGACTCCCCACCATTTGGAAAGGGTTTGGAACGCGCGCACCCGCGCGCGTTCCAAACCCTTTCCAAATGGTACAGGGAACTTTCGGCGGGCGGGCCCCTCGCCTGTCCGCCCGGGCGGCGTCGGCAGGCCGGTTTTCCGGGAGCCGGGCCCGATTCGCGCCCGCCCGCCGGAAGGCGGACACGGTTCCCCGCTTCCCGGCGAGGGGCGGGCGACACGGCAGGGCGGGGGGGGCGCGGAGGCGGCGTTCAGGTCAGCAGGCGCATCAGCTGGTGGACGGTCAGCGCCAGGATGCCGAACATCAGGTGGCAACGGCCCTTGGCGTGGCCGCGCACGCGGACATGGCGACCGCCGCAGTCGTCCTTGAGCATGGCGTTGACGCGCTCGACGTTCGAGCGCTCGTTGCAGCGCGCGTCCTTCGGGTCGCGATGTCCGACGCTTCTCCGCACCGCGGCCTCGCGTGCCAACTCCTCCTTGAGAATCCTGCTGCGGGGGTTGACGTCGATGATCGGGACGTGGCCCAGCAGGCGGCCGGTCCGGCCGATCCCGGCCGTGTCGCAGGCCGCGTCCATGAGGTCGTGCAGGTTGGTCACGCGTTCGCCGGTCATGGTCGCCAGCGGGATCGCGACCTGGCTGTCGTGGAGCGAGGCCGACGTCAGGATGCAGCTGACCGGGATGCCGCCGTCGGCGGCGTCGACGTGCAGCTTGCAGCCGGTCCAGGAGGTCTGGTGGCCCCTGGCGTTCCGCTTGGCGCCGACGTTGCAGGCTTTCGGCAGGTCGGCGAGCATCTGCGGCAGCGTCATCTCGAGCTGGCGCTCCACGCGCCGCCGCTCCCCGGGCCGTTCCTCGCCCTTGCGCGGGCGGCCGCGCCGGCGCTTCGGCTTCGGGGCCCTGGGCTGCGGCTTCTCGCGCGCCTCGATCGCCGTCGAATCGCGCGAGACGTGCCCGATCAGGCGGTCGCCGAGGGCCTGCCTGACCACCGCCTCGTGCAGGCGCGCCGGCAGCGCGCGCTCGGCGAACTCGGCGAAGGCCCGCGAGAAGGTCGCCTCGCTCGGGATCTCGCCGGGCCCGGACCAGCCGCACAGCCGGCGCAGCGTCCCGTCAACCTGGAGACGGTCGATCAGGGCCCGCGTCGTCGGCAGGTTGAAGACCGCCTTGGCGGCGAACGCGCGGGCCAGCGCCGCGCGGTCCTCGGCCGGCCGGCCGGGCAGGCCGTCGAAACGGACTCCCCACCATTTTGAAAGGGTCTGGAACGCGCACGGGTACGCGCGGTTCACGGTGTGCGCGGACGCGGGGTCAGGCTGCACGGGACCGGCTCCCGATGTCCGGATCGAAGAGAGTCCGGTTTTCCAGCATCGTGCAGGCGACGCCGAGCAGGCGGTCGGCGACGCTTCGCAGCGCGCGCGCGTGGCCGTGGCCCCGGGCCCGCAGCGCTGATTGCTTCGCCTTGCTGACGGGGTCGCGCTGCATTGCCGTCGCAGCCCAGTGGTGGACGGCGTCCCGGAGCCGGTTGTGGGCCGCGAGGCGGCGGACGGCGACCAGCGACTTTCCGGACCGCCTGGTCACGGGAGCGACGCCTGACAGGCAGCGCAGGGCCTGGTAGTCTCGCCGGCGCAGAGGGTCGTGCGCTTCCGCGAGCAGCGTGGCGAGGACGATCCTGCCGACGCCGGGAAGCGAGCTCAGGATCTCCGCGTCACGCTGCGGCCCCGTTCCCGGCTCTTCCTCCGCGGAGGCGGCTGGCAGGGACAGCGCGGCGGTCAGGCGGTCGAGTTCCCGGTGCGCCTTCGCGAGCTGCTGTTCGAGGAAGGCGAGCTGCGAGAAGACGACTCCGACATGGGCGACCACGGCCTCGGTGGTGCCCGGCGCGACGGAGATCGCCGGCTCGCGCAGGATCCGGAGCACGGTTTCGGCGTCGATCCGGCGCACCCGGTGCCGTTCGGGATCGCGGCGACGGTGGAGGCCCGGACGCGTCGCGCCTTGGCGGGCGTCGGCGCCAGACGCCGGAGCTCGCGGACCCAGGCCTTGGAGAGATCGCTCCCGACCTCGCAGAACTTCGGATAGTAGCGCCAGAACTGCTGGCGGGCCTGGTTCACGCACCGGGTTCTGTCGCGGGTCAGGCGGCTGGCGATCCGCGACCACTCGCGCAGCTCGACGATCTCCGGCGCCTCCGGATCCAGGTGCCGGAACGCCTGGCCGTCGGTCCGCAGGGCATTGGCGAGCACGCGGGCGTCGCGGCGGTCGTCCTTGGCGCCGGCCGGCGAGAAGCGGTCGCGGAAGCGGTCGAGCTGCTTCGGATTGACGGCGTGGACCGGGAAGCCGCGCTCCATCAGGGTCTCGACGACAGGCCCGTGCGGAACCTCGATCGCGATCCCGACCGCGCGCGGTTCGGCGTCCGCCGCGGCGAGAATCCAGGCCGCCATCTCCGCCAGACCGGCTCCGCCGTGATCGAAGGCCCGTTCGGCCAGCACCTCGCCCTTGTTGTCGACCACGCAGACCTGGTGGGTCCGCGACCCCCAGTCGATCCCCGCAAAACGCTCAAGCATGTCCATGGCTCTTCCTTTCGGTTTCCGTGCCAACGGGCCGCCACGATGCGTGCCTGTCCCTGTACCGGCGCTCGAGGCGCAAACTCCCCACGGGGCGTCCATCGTGGCCAGGGACCGGGGCACAGGCCCGTTTCAGGCGCTCCCGGCGCAGGGGAAGTTCGGTCGCTCCCGGTCCCCTGGCCCGTTCCGTCCGCAACGGACGGAACCCGCATGATGGCAGGGAGCCTCGGCGAACCCCACCAGGCTCCCGGCTTCGCCTCCGCGCTACGCGCTCCGGCGAAGCCGGGAGCCTGGTGCCGCAGTCACAAGACAGAGCCTGAGAATGGTACAGGGGGAGAAGGCTCTCGACGCGCGCGAACCCGGGAACCGCCGCGAGGTGCCGATGCCTCTCGCCAAGCGGTCCGAGCTCTTCCTCGAGCCACGGGAACAGGTCGGCTTGAACGTGATGCCAGGACTGGTACACTGTCCGCATTGGCGCCATGGGGCTGCTCCTTCTGTCCAGGTCGTTGGAAACCCGACAGAATCACGGAGCGGCCCCGATTGCCAGGGAAATTCGCCGGCCGCGGCAAAAAAATCCCCTCGAACACGGAATTTTGCAAGTTCCTCCCTGGCAACACGGATTGGGCGCTGAGTGTGGTCGCCGGAGGTCAGCAAGTCTCATTGCGGGGGCAGTGTCCCGGAAGGTTGGTCGAAGTGACAGGGGATGAATGGCGGTGAGTGAAGAATCCGGAGAGGTTGCGCCAGGCGGATATATGTGGCACGAAATCGACAGCCAGGACGACTATGACAGGCTGGTTGACATCCTCGATGTCGAGTTCGAGCCCGAAGCGATCGCGTGCCAACTGAAGAACAACATTTCAAGCGAAGTCAGCGGTGTTCTCGTGGAACACGACTACATCGACAAGGACTACAGGAGCACCTTCTACAATTTCTATGCAAAGATGGGGCGACCCTATCGTCAGGATTGCGTCCGGCTGCACTTCTTCGGCAAGGGTGTGACCTTTAGCGAATCCCCCCTGGATTTGCAAGGTCCGGACGCTTGGCTCGAGGATCACTACTTCGGATACATGGTACTGAGGCCGACGCTCGCGGCGACGCTCGGTCGTTCACTGCTCTCTCCACGAATCCGGATCGGCGCGCGCGGCACGGCCATCCAATCCCGGCACAAGGTTCATCTGCTCGGATATACACTGTCGGTCTGGGGCTTCCCGTCGATGGCGCAGCATGCGGACATCGCGGTATGCGCGCATGTTTCGTGCTGGGCCATCCTCCGGCACTACAGCGAGCAGTATGCGCAGCACCGAGAGTTGCTGATGCATGAGATCACGATGATGGCGCAACCGTTCGATCCGGGCGGACTGACGCCCTCTCTGGGCCTGAACCTGTACGAAGCGGAACGGATCTTTCAGGCTGCGGGCTGCTATCCATTGATGATCGTCAGGGAATGGGACGACGAGGCGCAGGAATGGGTGAATGACGACAGGTTCTTCGCTCAGATGCTGAGCTACCTGGATTCCGGTTTCCCTTTGTTCGTGTCGTTGCAGAGCGAGGCGATGGACGATGAAGGCCATGCCATCGTGCTTGCGGGCTATGAGTGGTGCGACGAATCCGGGGATTCCAGGGAGCGCAGCTCTCATGTGTGGTCTCTGGTGAACAGTCTTCTCGCAGTCGACGACAACATGTTGCCGTACAGCTCAGTGGGCATCGGGGATGACACGGGATCGGAACTGGACACCGAGAACTATACGGCGGAGGATTTCAACGCGTTCATCGTTCCGTTGCCAGACAAGATTTTCTATCCTGCACAAGCCGTAGAATCGTTTTCCCTCGATACCATGTATCCGATTTACAAGGTGGTGCTGAACCTGCCTGAAGAAGACACGTTGTTGCGACGGTACTTCATAACCACGGTGTCGGCGCTCAGGCGCTTTGCACGGGAGAATGTCTCTCAGTTCGGGGATGAGTTGGCAGATCTGCTCATGCACCTGAAGACGGCACAGTTCGTCTGGGTGATAGAGTATGCGTCCGAGGCACAGTGGAACGACCGGCACATCACGGCGCGGGTAGTGCTTGATGCCAGTGCGAGTCGCAAGGACGAGCAGCCCATGTGGCTTTGCCACAATCACGAGCTGGCAATCGTATTCGACCGGTCCTCGGGGGTGCCGGACGGGCGCGAGATCGCGCTCCGACGGCCGGCGGATACGCCGTTGAGTCGAATGGAGACCAATCTGCGACCCGTGAGATCGCCACCGGTCGACCGACCGGCAAGTGCTACGGGTGCGCCTGAACCAGGGAGGAGTGCATGAACAGGAGGCTGAATGAGTATCTCGACAAGAAGGGTGCCAAGTCGCTGGATGAAGACGTTCTTAAGGCCTACACGACGTCAATGAAGGAGCGGACGATCCCCGACACCGAAAAGCAGGTAAGGAAGAACGAGGAACGGGCTGCGGAGTTGAGGTTTTCACCAGGGCCAGCCTCGAGGCGTCAGAAAGCTGCCGCGGGGAAGAAAACGAAGTAGGCGTAGGGTGGGAAGGGTTCCCCGAGGCCTTTCGTCTTCCGAAACTAGCGGTCGTCGGTCTGGCGTTTGAAGCGATCGTAGGCGGCCGTGATGATGGTCTCCAGCGCGTCGGCGCCGGCGCGATCGAGGTTGGGATCCTCTCGGAGCAGTTTGGAGACCATGGCGATCGGCTCGCGCGCTCGCCGTGGCGTGGACATGAAGTCGACGGGATCGAGCCCTGACCAGGCGGCCAAGGCAGTGAGGCTGGCCGCATCCGGCTGACGGCCGTTCGACATGCGGGAGAGCGTGGTCTGCGAGACACCGGTCTGTTCGCTTACGGCTTTCCAGGTGGTGTCGCGCGCCTTCACCGTGGCGTTGAGAGCGGCATAGAAGGACGGAAAATCAAATCGGGCGCGTCGGGTCATAGCGCGCACTCCCACAGCAGGCGGGTGAAGCGCTGGCCGGGAATTAGCCGGAAAGCCAAGGCCCCTGCCGTGATCGTCCGCATGTGCAGTCCCTTCTAGGATCGTCGATCGCAAATGCGATTTAGCAATTGACGTGCTGGTCCGCAACCCCTATATTCTTGCTCATTAGCAATCGCATGTCAAAGGAGCAAGCGCGATGACGGTGAACGGCAAGGGAATCGAAGCCGGCGGAAACAGGCCGGTAGTCGAAAACGCGAAGCCTGGGGAGGGTTCGGGCGCGGATCGGAAGAAGGTCGAGATCGAGGTCAATGGCAAAAAGGTCGAGATGCTCGAGGGACCGGCGTCGGGGCTGGAGATCAAGGAGGAGGCGATCAAGCAGGGCGTCGGGATCAAGGAGAACTTCGTTCTCCAGCAGGAGATGCCGAACGGCACCGGTAAGGTAATCGGTGACGACGACAAGGTGGTCATCCGCGAGCATCTCAGCTTCACGGCCATCGAGCCCGACGACAACAGCTAATGCGGGGTGATGGTGTGAAGGCGGAGGTTGGCGAGGCCATCGAAGAGCTGAAGCGGGCCTTTCCCAGTTCGGAACTCACAGTAAGCGAGGACGGACAGGGAGGGGCCCACGTGATGGTCGAGAGCGTGGCCATCGGCACGCGCTACGAACCGGAGCGATCCTGGCTGGGGGGCCACATTACCGCGCAATATCCCTATGCCGACATCTATCCGGTGTTCATGGACGCCGCGGTGCGACGCAGGGACGGTAAGGCCTTCGAGGCGCCGGTCACCGCCGGGCACAATTTCTGCGGTCGCCCGGCGATCCAGATCTCCCGGCGGAACAACCGGATGCAGAATTCCGGCCAGACTGCCGTGGCCAAGTTCCTCAAGATCCTCGATTTTCTGGAAAAGGTCCAATGAAGACCGAACCGACATGCGACGTGGTGATCAGGGAAGAGGATCACGACCGCCTGATGGCGCATCTCTATCCGGGTGACGGCGATGAATACGGCGCGGTCCTGCGGGCGGGGATCGTGTCCTGCGGCGCCGGGCTTCGGCTGCTGGTCAATGCCGTGGAGCCGGCGCGAGTGGGCACGGACTATGTTTCCGGGAAGTACGGTTACCGCGCGCTCGATCCCAGATTCATTCACAAGCAGATTGTGCGATGCCGGGACGAGCGCATGGCGTACTTGGCGGTGCACAATCATGGCTCAGACACGTCGGTACGCTTCAGCAAGGTTGATATGGATTCGCACGAGCGGGGCTATCCGGCTTTACGCGACATCGGCAAGGGCGTGCCGGTCGGCGCGCTGGTGTTCGGGCGCCGGGCGGTGGCAGCGGACATGTGGATGCCGGACGGCTCGCGCCGGGCGCTCGGGTCATACCGGATCGTCGGACGGAGCATCAGAAGGCTCTATGCCAACCCGCAGCGGGCGGCCAGGGCGGGCGCCGACTTCGATCGGCAGGTGCGCATGTTTGGCAATGCCGGGCAGGCCGTGCTGGGGACAAGCAAGGTGGCGGTCTTAGGGCTGGGCGGCGTCGGCTCCCTGGTCGCGGAATATGTCGCGCGTCTTGGCGTCGGACACCTCGTCCTAGTTGATCTCGACGTCATCGAGGACACCAACCTGTCCCGGGTCGTCGGCGCGACGCCGACGGATGTCGAGATCGGGCAGTTCAAAACGCAGATTGCCGTGCGGCACCTGCGGGAAGCAAGACCGGGTATCCGCCTGGAGGCGATGCGGGACGACATCGCGAACGACGACGTCGCGATGAAGCTGCGGGACTGCGATTTCATTTTCCTGGCGGCGGACTCCATGCGGGGCCGGCTCGTGGTGAACGCGCTGGTGCATCAATATCTGATTCCCGCGGTGCAGATGGGCGCCAAGATCAGGCCGGGCGCGGGCGGTTCGATTGAGGAGGCCATGTGCGCGGTCCGGCAGCTTCGGCCGGGAACAGGGTGCCTCTGGTGCAACGGGCTGATCGATGGAACCCAGCTGGCGATCGAGGCGAAGACGGATGATGAACGCAAGGACCAGGACTACGGGGTAAGGGAGCCCAATCCGAGCGTGATCACACTCAATGCCGTGGCTGCGGGACAGGCGGTGAACGACTTCTTGTTCGACTTCCTCGATTTGCGGTCAGATGGCGGCGATGCGGTGTATCAGCACCATCATTTCCTGCGGCATGCTGTGCAAAACGTAGTTCCGCGGAAGGATCCGGGCTGCCGGGAGTGCGGAAAAAGGCTTGGTATGGGTGATGCGATGGAACTGCCGACGGCAACGGGGTGAGAATTTGGGTTGGATGGCAGGTCTCACGGAGAAGTCTTGCGAGGCTATCGCGTGGATCGAGAAACTTGGTTCGCAGACGTGCGTTGGACAAGGACAAGACGAAAGAAGGGGTCTGAGCGTGGGTGAGGGAGGGAACGGCGACAGCCGGGACAAGGATCTCCTGTGGTACGAATCAATGCCGGACGACTGGTCGTGGGAACTTCTCTGGAGCGGATACATCCGCTGCATGTGCGGGGGAATTCGGACGATCGATCTAGAAGCACAGTGTGGTGCGTGCGGTAAGACGTGGGTCGAAGTAGAGCCCGCCCCGTTGGTGATGCGCGACACTGACGGCCACGAACTGTCTTTGAAGCCCGATTTTGCCGGAGGCGAGGGGAGATATGAGGACTGGGTCTACCTCACGATGCTGGAACGGGAATGGCGGAGGCCTGTCGACGCCGACCTGTATGGCTCGGTCCCGGAGAACAGCCGGCCGTCCGCGCGCGCCATCGTGGTGCTCGTGTTCTGGAGCTATTTCGAAACGCGTATCGGGAGGCTGTTTCGGGAGACGACGAAGGCGGTGCCTGGGCAGGTGATGGATCATCTCCTAGAGCGCTTTTCCTCCGTCGGCTCGCGAATGGACAGGCTGTACAGGGTGGTGTTCTCGTCTACCTACCGGGCCGATCTCAACGATCTCGGTTACGGGCGCGTGGCGTCTCTGCTCAAGCAGGTGGAACAGTGCCGGAACAGGTTCACCCACGGCCACCCGGAAGCAATCAACGACGCGCTGGTCGAAGAGCTGGTTGCGGGCTTGAAGGACGAACACGAGGCTTGGATCGCCGTGTTCAACAAACGGCTGAGAGAATCTCGTGAGCGATCGGCGACGTTGCCCGCCTGATCAGGAGGGGCGTCGGGAATTGCCTGCAATTGGCCGGCCGGTGCTTTCATCTGCCATCGCAATGCGGTGAAGGGCGATGCACCATATGTCTTTCACGGACGCCTACAAGGAGTGGCGTAACCGGGCACGCAGATTCAACACCGAATCGATCGTCAGTGGCGCGATCGATGTACTTGGTGAGCGGTCGCCGGATCCGGTGGAGGAACTCGGGAAAAGGTTAAGGTTTGGGCAGGCTCTCGAGAGCCTGCCCAACCCTTTTGAACGGAGGCGCGGGCCACGAGAGGCGAAGTTGAGCTATGTGGAAAGTGCGCTGAAGTCAGCGTCAGGCGGCAGGCATCCACCGGCAGCAGAGTCGCGCATGAGATCGACGCTCGCGCCGGCCTTTCGGCAGGCATGGGGGCGCACGCTGCGAGGACTGAGCGGGGTGTGAGCCGAGGGCTGTCAGCCCGGCCCAAGCGGAGACAGGTTCGGTCGTGCGTCGGCGCTTTGGCGCCGTTGCGCGGGGCCGAAGCGAGCGGGCGTCTCACGGTTTCCCCCTGTGGGTCGGCGGCACGGGCGGCGGGGCGCGCGTCGAGCGGGGCTCATGCCGGCGGCGGATTTCGCGGACGAGGCGCATGACGCCGCCGCAGTGGGGGCAGGCCACGGGCGCGGTGTCGATCACGGTCTCTTCGTCGGGCTCGGCCCGAGCGCCGCCCACGCTTTCCTCGGGGACGGCGCAGCCGAGGGCGCCGAGAGTCTGGCGTGCTCTCTCCAGCGTACTGGCGCGGCAGCCGTTGGCGAGGATGCCGAAGTAGCGGGTGTCAGTGAGCGAACCGCAACTCCTGCATCACTGCCACTAGGTGCTCGCCCTGCCCTCGAAACGGCACGAAAAGCGCACCATCGCGTACCTCAAGCGCGACGAGACCGAGGCGCTCCTCGCCGCTCCCGATCTCAAGACCTAGTATGGGCGGAGGAACCGGACCCTGCTGCTTCTGTGCGTGCAGACCGGCCTCAGGGTGTCGGAGCTGATCGACCTCAACTGCGGCGACGTCAATCTCGGAACAGGGGCCCACGTGAAATGCCGGGGCAAGGGCCGCAAGGCGCGCACCATACCGCTCAGGAAGGATACGGTGAAGGCGCTCCAGACCTGGCTGGCGGAGCGGGGCACGGCGGATGACCGGCCGCTGTTCGTCAGCAATCGCAACGGCCGTCTCAGCCGTGACGCGGTCGAGCGCATCGTCCACAAGAATGTCGCGCTGGCTTCCGATCGCTGCCGGACCCTGAAAGCCAAGCGCGTGAGCCCGCACTGCCTTCGGCACACTGCCGCGATGGAGCTTCTTCACCAGGGCGTCGACTGCACCGTCATCGCACTGTGGCTCGGTCACGAATCCGTGGAGACGACCGGGATGTATCTGCATGCGGATGAGCCACTTGCAAAACTCCCAGGCGCGGTCTGCTTTTCCCGAGAGCCCGTCGTGAGGACATTGACGGTTGAAACATAACATGAACTTCGGGACGAGCGGACGTCGCTGGCTGCCGCCAGGGCGCCGATTCGCCGCAAACCGATGCCCATGCGGGCGCATTTTGGACCCGCCGTCGCGATGCGGACGTGGCTCTTTGCGCCCCCGTCGAGGGGGACGTGCGAGGACGACAGGGACGGGACCGAAGGCGGGGCTCAGGTCAGAAAGCGCATCAGCTGGTCGACCGTGAGCACCAGGATGCCGAACATCAGGTGGCAATGAACCTTGGCATGGCCGCGCACGCGGACATGGCGGCCCCCGCAGTTGTCCTTCAGCCCACCGTTGATGCGCTCGATGTTCGAGCGCTCGTTGTAGCGCTCGTCCGCCGGGTGGCGGTGACCGACGCCTCTCTGCGCCCTGGCCTCGCGCGCCATCTCCTCCTTGTACTCCTTGTCGCGAGGGTTGGTGTCGATGATCGGGACGTGGCCCAGCAGGTAGCTGTGCCAGCCGATCTCGGGCGCGTCATAGGCTGAGTCCATGAGGTCGTACAGATTGGTGACGCGGTCGGCGGTCATACTCGCCAGCGGGATCGCGGCCTAGCTGTCGTGCAGCGAGGCGGACGTCAGGATGCAACTGATCGGAATGCCGCCATCGGCGGCGTCGATGTGCAGCTTGTAACCGATCCACGATGTGGTATGGCCCTTGGCGTTCCGCTTGGTGCCGATGTCGCAGGCTTTCGGCAGGTCGTCGAGCATCTGGGGCAAGCTCATCGTGAGCTGGCGTTTCACGCGGCGCTCCTCCTTGGGCCGCTCCTCGCCCTTGCGCGGGCGGCCGCGCTTGCGCTTCGGCTTCTCCGCCTTGGGCTTGGGCTGAGGCGTCTCGCGCGCCTCGATCGCCGTCGAGTCGCGCGAGACGTGCCCGACCAGATGGTCTCCGAGGGTCTGCTTGATCAGCGCCTCATGCACGCGAGCGGGCAACGCCCCCTCGGAGAACTCCGCGAAGGCCCGCGAGAAGGTCGCCTCGCTCGGGATCCCTGCGGCATAGGTCCAGCCGCAGAGACGGCGTAGCGTCTTGTCGTTCTCAAGGCGCTCGATCAGGGCGCGCGTCGTCGGAATGCCGAATCTCACCAAAGTAGCCGGTGAATCTCACCCAAAGTAGCCACCGAATCTCACCAAAGTAGCCCCCCCCCCCCGGAGCGAAGCGACGCTAGCATGTTTTCGTCGGCGGTGCCGCATGGCGCGCGCGCGACGCGTGGCCCCCACGAGTCGGAGCGGCGCGCGCGCGCCATGCCGTCGCGCCATCGGCTGTTCCTCTCCGACGCCCCGGAGCGAAGCGACGATGGCGCCGCGCGAAGCGCGCCGCCCCCGGGTCGCCCGTTCATGTTCCTGTTCCCGCGGCGGCGGCATCGGTGCGCAGGGACGCGCCGTGCAGCTCGATCCGGATGGTGCCGTGGACGAGGCGGTCGAGGATGGCGTCGGCGATGGTGGGATCGTTCAGCTGGCGGTGCCAGTCGGCGACCGGCAGCTGGCTGGTGACGATCACCGAGCGCCGGCCGGTGCGGTCGTCGAGGATTTCGAGGAGGTCGCGCGCGCGCGCCGCATCGACGGGCGCCAGGCCCCAGTCGTCGAGGACCGTCAGCTCGATGCGCCCGAGATCCCGGCAGAGCCTCGGGATGGCGCCCTCGCCATGGGCGATCCGCAGTTCGGTGAGCAGCCTCGGCACGCGCAGGTACTGGACCGGATGGCCTTCGAGGCAGGCCTTGTGGCCAAGCGCGCAGGAGAGCCAGCTTTTTCCGGTGCCGCACGGGCCGGCGACATACTGATGGGTATCATGCCGGTCCGAGGACGGTTCACTACCGGTTTCACCCGCGTGCCGGGGACCGGGTCGAGGTTGTGGGCGGACGCGGATTCCGGGGGCAAAAGCACCTGACGGTCCGCCAGCCGGACGGAACGCTTGCCTGTCTCCCCGAATGGATGACCAGCCCGCACGCCGCGGCCTTCGAGGTGCGCGACTTTCCGGTCCTGCCCGCGCAGGCCTTGTCGGCGTTGCGCGCTGTCGTCGATGCGTTCTTTCTCTCGCGGACGGAACCGACGAGGGAGCGACGCGACGATGCGACAGCGAAGGACGATGCGACAGCGAGGAATGGCGGTGCAGGAAGACCTGTTCGCGCCAGAGGGTCCGAAGATTCCGATGTCCGCGGAGCGGAGGGAGCGCCTGATCGGCCTGGTCGGCGCACTGATCCTGGAGGTGATGACGAACCCGGACGCGGCGGCCGAGGGAGGCGACCATGACGCGGATCACGACTGAACACCTGTCGCGCGGGGCGTGGGTTTACGTCCGCCAGTCCACCCCCGACCAGGTCCGGAACAATCGCGAGAGCCGCGGCCGCCAGTACGGGCTCGAGCGTCGGGCCCGGGATCTCGGTTGGCGCGAGGTCGTGGTGGTCGACGACGATCTGGGCCAGTCCGGCGGCGGCACTCGTCGCCCCGGCTACGACCGCTTGCTGGCCGCGGTCTGCCGAAGCGAGGTGGGCGTGGTCCTGTCGCTCGAGGTTTCGAGACTCGCCCGCAACGGCCGCGAATGGCATGCCCTGATCGATTACTGCGGCCTTGTCGGCTGTCTGCTCGCCGACGAGACCAGCGTCTACGACCCGCGCCTGCCCGACGACCGGCTGCTTCTCGGCATGAAGGGGACTCTTTCGGAGATGGAGCTGACGACCCTGCGCCACCGCTCGGACGAGGCGCTGCTCCGCAAGGCGCGGCGAGGGGAACTCTTCACGACGGTCGCGGTGGGCTATGTGCGGGACGGCCGCGACCGGATCGCCATGGACCCGGACCGACGGGTCCGGGAAGCAATCGCGCTGGTGTTCCGCAAGTTCGACGAGCTCGGCAGCATTCGCCAGGTCCATCTGTGGCTGCGCCACGAGGCGATGGAGCTTCCGGCCGTGGTGCGCGAACCGTCCCGGCGCCGCATCGTCTGGAAGCTGCCCGTCTACAACAGCGTGCATCACATCCTGACCAATCCGGTCTACGCTGGCGCCTACGTGTTCGGACGCAGCCGGAGCCGGACCTGGCTCGAGGACGGCCGCAAGCGGGTTGTGCATGGCGTTCCGTGCGCGCGGAAAGACTGGAAGGTCGAGATCCGCGATCATCACCAGGGCTACATCGGCTGGGCCGACTACGAGAGGAACCAGCGGTTGATCGCCGACAACGCGACCCGCCACGGAGCCGCTGTCCGCGGTCCCGTTCGCAAGGGGGAGGGCCTGCTGGCGGGCCTTCTGCGTTGCGGGCACTGCGGCCGGAACCTGCATGTCGCCTATTCGGGCAAGAACGGCAACACCTTGCGCTACCACTGTCAGGGAGCCCATCTGAACCACGGAACCGAACGGTGCATCTCGTTCGGCGGGTATCGCGTGAACGAGGCCGTGGGCCGGGAAGTGCTGCGGGCTCTGGGGCCCCTGGGGATGGAAGCCTCGTTGCGCGCGGTCGACGAACGGGAACGGAGATCGTCCGAAGTGCTGCGCCAGGCGGAGTTGGCACTCGAAGCGGCCCGCTTCGAGGAGCGCCGGGCGCACCGGCAATTCGATGCGGCGGATCCGGACAATCGCCTGGTCGTCGGGGAGCTGGAACGCCGCTGGAACGATCGGCTCGGGGTCGTTCGCCAGCGCGAGCAAGCGGTGTCCGAGTTGCGCCAACGCGTCGAACGCGACGCGCTCTCCGCCGACGAACGCGAAGACTGCCTCGCTCTGGGCGCCGATCTTGAACGCGCATGGCGGCATGAACGGGCCAGCCCCGAAAGCCGCAAGCGCATCCTTCGGGCGGCGCTGGTGGAGATCGTCGCGACCGTGCGGGGGAACCGGATCCTTCTGCGGCTCCACTGGCAGGGCGGCGATCACACCGAGCTTTCGGTGCGCAAGCACCGCACCGGCAATCACCGCTGGACAACCGAGGCCGAGACCGGCGCCCTGATCTCGGCCCTGGCCCGGCTGGTGCCGGACCGGTCGATCGCCAGCCTTCTCGGTCGCCTCGGGAAGACAACCGGGAGGGGCAACCCCTGGACGGAAGCGCGTGTCAGGAGCTACCGCACGTCGCACGGCATTGCCGTCCACCGCGAAGGGGAGCGCGAGGAGCGTGGCGAGTTGACGCTGCAAGAGGCTGCGGAGCGCCTGGGAGTGAGCAGGATGACGGTTCTTCGCGAGATCCGGCGGGGCCTCCTTCCGGCGCGCCAGGTGTGCAAGGGAGCGCCTTGGGTGATCCCGGTCCGCGATCTCGAACGGGCGCGGCTTTCGCGGACAGGCGCGCGGCAGGGAGCGGTAACAGCCGACCCGCGCCAGGAAACCCTTGGATTATAGCGACGTGGCGAGGTGGGCATCATGAACCAGGATCGCACGGACCCGTGACAAGGATGTTGGTGCCGTGGCGGACCCAGGCGCAGTCCGCGAGGCCGAGCACGAGGCTGCGGTCGAGGCCGCGCGGGTGGCTCAGGTTGATGTCCTCGAAGCAGGCGTCCTGGTGGCGCAGCTGCGCCTTCTTCAGGCGCCGCTGCAGGGCCCTGGAGCGGCGCTCGGCGATCTCGCGGTCGAGCAGCAGCGCGAGCCGGTCCTCGAAAGGCATGCCGTCGAGATCGTTGCGCGCCACCTGCTCGAGGAGGGCGGCCTGCATGCCGGGCAGGCGCAGCGAGGCGATGCGCTCGGCCAGCGGGTGGTGGACGGGATTGTCGCTCGTTTTCATTTGTGGCACTCCGCTCCCCTGATGTTGGAATGGTCGATGGGCGTGGTCTCCGCCTCCCGCTCGGCGGCCGCGAGATCGGCGCCGGTGCGCAGGATGCTCTCGATCCCGCGGAAGGTTCCCGTTCCGAGCTCCAGGGCGTAGCGGCAGGCATCGTCGAAGCGTTCCGGCTCATGGCGCCTGGCCAGCCGGAGAACGCCGTGGCAGGAGCGGAAGCCGAACTCCGGATTGCCGTGCCGCTCCATGAGCGCGACGACGAAGGCGTGGACATGGGGGCCGACATCGCGCGCGTTTTCCTCCAGCCGGACGCGGGTGTCCTCGATGCCGGCGCGCTGGTGGGCCTTCGGCTTGTGCTCCCTGACGGTGGTGGCGCGGCCTCTGGCCGCGCTGCGGACATGGGTGGCGACCTGCCGGCCGCGGTGGAAGACCTCGACCAGGTCGCCGCGCAGGCGGACATCGACCTCCTTGCCGACCAGCTCGTGGGGCACCGAGTGGAAGTGGTGGTCGATGGCGATGTGGCAGTCGCGGTGCACCGTGTTCTTGCGCCACGCCGTGCGCTGCCAGCGCCGCTCCGGAAGCGGCCGCATGCGGGGAAGGTCGACGCTCTCGAAACGCCCCTGGCGGTTCTCGCCGGTGCCGTCGGACTGCGGCCGGCTGTTGACCTTCCCGACCCGGGCGGCGATCGCCCGGTTCAGCGACGCCAGGTCATGGAAGACGCGCTTGCGCAGGGGCGCGAGAACCCGGCGCTCGCTCTGGAGCACCCCGTTCTCGACCAGGGCCTTGTCGCGCGGCTTTCCCACGCGCGCCGGGAAGCCCCGGACGCCGTAGTGATCGAGCAGATCGGCGTAGGTCTCGTTGAGGACCGGCTCGTGACGCGACGGCCTCTTCACCGCCGCCTTGATGTTGTCGGGCACCACGACCTGCGGCACGCAGCCCGGATCCTCGAAGCAGCGCACGTGCGAGGCGCACCAGTCGTCGATCCTCCGGGTCAGCGTCGCCTCGACGCAGGGCCGCCCCGAGACGCCCATCGAGGCCACGAACACCTGCGCCGCGCGCTCCGCGCCGTCGACCAGGACCGGCACCGTCATGCCGGACTGGTCGACGAACAGCCGCTCGCCGGGACGGCGGTTCTGGCGCAGCGTCGTGTCCCCGCGCGGCCGCCAGTCCCGGAAGCGGCGGCACCAGGTCGGGTAGCTCATGCCGTCCGCGTGCGTCTCGCGCCACTCCTCCCACAGCAGCTTCAGGGTCACCCCGGACCCGGACAGGTCCGCCTCGACCCGCGACCAGTCCACCTCCTGCCGCGGCGCGGCCCGCGCGGGCTCCGGAAAGAGCGACGCCTCCAGCACCTCGTCGTCCATGTCGCGGGCCGCCGTCCAGCGCAGCCCGGACGCCGCGAAGCGCTCCAGGACCGACGCCACCGAGCGCCGCGCAAGGCCGCAGTGCGTCGCGATCGCGCGCGCGCTGCGCCCCTCGTCGAAATGGAAACCGGGAACCTTCTTCACCTTCCTCATCGGCAGCCTTCCCCGCGCCATCCCCGCCTCCCTCGGACAAACCTCGAAGCCCGAGAGGTAGGACGGCACCCTGAACCGCACCACAACCACCCGCCCCCGGGGGGTGGCTACTTTGCCGTGAAACATATCCGGACGGGAGGCAAGCGGAAGCGCGCGGCCCCGGGAGGTCGCGGATCGGAGGGCAGCGATCGCCGGCGCGGGCGTGGCGGAGACGGGTGGCGGACTTCCCCGATGTGGTCCGAAGCGTTCCCGCGTTGCCGGCCGGCGTGGAGAGGACGCGCTCAGGCGGCGGCGGGTCGGCCGACCGCGGGCTCGATGCAGCCGTGGTTGCGGAGCATGCGGATCCACCGCGGAGCGTTGCGCTGGACCATCAGGGCCTCGTAGTCGGCCGTGCGGTCGTGGTAGGGCCTGCGGTTCCTCGGCATCGAGTGGATGACGCGCAGCATCTTGTGCGCGCCCGCGACGATGGCGCGCTTGTAGCCGCGCCGTGCCGCGAGGGCGCGGTGCTGCGCCTCGAACTGGCAGCCCCTGGTTCCGGCCGCGCCGTGGGCGCACTCGACGAGAACGGCGCGCAGGGTCTTGGCGCCCTTGCGGGTGCGCCCCGCGCTTCGCTTGCCGGCGCTCTCGTGGTTGCCGGGACAGAGGCCGGCCCAGGAGGCGAGATGCTCCCTGGAGGCGAACGCGTTGATGTCGGGCCCGATCTCGATGAGGATCGCGGTCGCGGAGGCGCGGTCGACACCGGGGATGGTCGTCAGCAGGCGGACCTGCTCGTCCCATGGCGCGATCTCGTCGTCGATCCTCTTCGTGTAGGACGCGATGCGCTCCTCGAGCGCGTCATGCTCCGCGAGCAGGTCGGCGAGCATGAAGCGGTCGTTGGCGCACAGCTCCAGGGAAAGCGCCTCGCCGAGGCCTTCGAGCTTGCCCGCGACGTGGCGGGTGAGCGAGGCGAGGATGTCCTCGCGCCTCTCGCCCCGCGCCAGACCGTCGAGGATCCGGCGCCCGTTCAGGCCGAAGACGTCGGAGAGGATGCCGCCGATGCGGGCCCCGGCGCGGTCGACGATCTTCTGCACGCGGTTGCGGACGGTCGAGCGCTGCCGCACCAGGATCCGGCGCTGGCGGACCGGGGCGCGCAACTCGCGGAACGGCTCGGGCGGCACGTGGGACGGCGTGCAAAGCCCGAACTGGCACACGCAGGCCAGCCACGCGCTGTCGGCGACGTCGGTCTTCCGGCCTTTCAGCTGCCTGCCCTGGCGCGCATGCACCAGGATCGCCTTGATCCCGGCCCGCTCGAGGGCCGCGAAGGGCGCCTGCCAGCAGACCCCGGTCCCTTCCATGACCGCGGCCTCCACGCCGTGCGCGGCCAGCCAGGCGGCCATCTCCGCAAGACCGCTCGGAAGCGTGCCGAAACAGCGCGTCTCCGTCTCGGGCTCGCCCCCGCCATCGCAGAGCCGAACCGTCGCGGTGATCTCCATCTTGTGCACGTCAAGCCCCGCCGCGCGGGCGTGGACGACGTGAAAACCTTCCGTCTGCATCGCATGTCTCCCTGGTTGAACCTCCGCCGCGGCAGGACGACCGCCGCGGCGATGCCGTCGCGAAGGCGGGAACGGCGGTCGGAAGGTCTCGCATCCGGCGAACGGATGCGGCTCGATTTGCCGCGCGTCCACAGGCCAGGGGCCGGGAACGGTACGGGGTGCGGAACCGACCGCCGGAGGCGGTTTGGTGTCGGGAACCACGTCACCGGTGGATAGACGCTCACCCGTCCCCGCCGACACGCCAAACCTGCCACAACGGGATCCCGCCGACCAGCCGTTTCATGCCACGGGGCGGCCCGGAGCCGACGGGCCCATGGAGGTTTGGTGAGATTCACCGGCTACTTTGAGTGAGAATCGGTGGCTACTTTCGTGAGACTCGGCACCGACAGGAGACACTCGGCCAGGGCTTCCCCGATCGCCCACGGCTTCGCATCGGGAACGGCTCGCAGAAGTTTCTCGACGAACTCGCCGCTCATCCCCGTTGTGGCCATGCCGAGAAGTTCGGCCGCAAACGGGTCGGCGACCTCGTCGTCTTCCACCCGCGCCTTGACCCGGCGCGCCATGTAGGACTTGAAGCGGTTCTCGTCCACAACCTCGTGGCCGCGCCACCGCGCACTCAGGTGCACGCCGGAGTACACGGAATTGAACGGGAGGTCCGCTATAGCCATTTACAACCGCTCCGACACGGGAAGCTCGTCCGGACGTCGCAGCCCGCGGTTCGTCGATCGGACCTGGTCGACGACCTCGTTCACGTCCGTCGGTCGATGCCGGGGCCGGATTCGTGCCTCGGCGGCCGGCATGTCTTGCAGCGGAGTCCATGCATCCGCGATTTGGCCGGACAGCGCCACTTCCTTGCGGACGAGCGCGTAGACGAACGAATCGGGGCGGGGCAGCGTCCCGATCGAGGCGTCCGGCCTTCCGGGAGCCCGATTTCCCCGTGACGGCGGGATCCGCGTCTCCGGACCGAGGGCCGAGGGCGTATCGGACAGCAGAGGCATTGGATCGAACGCGCGGCAACCGGCCCGGTCGGTGCTCGTCGGGTTCGGGAGCGTCGAATCACTCACCCGTCCCGGGTCTTCTTCATTCGCGACCCTGGGCGTAACGGAAAGACGGCTGCACATTTGACTCCACCCTGGACGTGGAACGGAAAAACCCGCGTATTCAACGCTGCCTTGAAGTGCTCACCGGCTCTCCTTGCCGACGATCTCCCCCGGCAACCCCCCGCTTTCCCGCTCCAACGCAAGAACGTCAGCCTGGACCCCGTCCAGGCTGCAAAGGGGTTGCAGCTTGCAGAAGTGGCGGGTGAAGCTGATCTCGCAGCCGAACTTGGCCTTTTCCGGCAGGTGCCGGGCGTCAGGCGCGCAGGGCGGCAGCTCGCGCTGCAGAAACGCCTTGATGCCGCCTTCTTCGGTGAACGGGATCCGCTGCGTGTCGCGCAGGTCGGGGTCAGGCTCGTGCCCACCACGACCGTCTTGCCGTCGACCACCGCCTCGAACAACCCGTGCGACGGATCGGCTTCCACCCCCGGCTTGTGAATTTTCCGGATGACGCGTGGCGCGTCCTCGCCGCGTCGGCCATCCTCTTTGAGCGCCCTGAATTCCGCCGGTTCGCAAACCCGGTTCGGATCGGCGTCTTCGATGTGCAGCGGCCGTTCCACGACAACCCTCCAAACGGACTGTCCCATGCATGTCCGTACAACTCCGGGACATCGAATCGCTCGAGCGGCGCGGGCCGGATGCCGTCGGGATTCGCGTCTTGGCTCGACGTACGGCACAGTCGAGAACCGACCGAATGACGTCCCACGGCTCACATGCGCGTGGCTCGGTGTCAGTCGCTCGGCGTCCGCGGCCCTGAGCGTCGGCACTCAGGGCTGGATGGGTGCCTAGGATCCGGCCAGCCCCCGAGCCTGCGCAGCCTTCTCGGCAAGCTTCTCGGGGTTGCGGAGGCCGATCCTGGTGAAGATGTTGAATATGGCGCCACTGCCGCCAGCGACCAAGAGCCCGGTCATGATCCGGCCGACAAAGTTGCTCGACGACTCTGCCGCATCCGTGGACTCTGCCGCATCCGTGCTGGTGAAGGCGTCGATGACATGCTTGAAGATATCGATATCGTAACCCCACAGAAGGATCACCGCCGCAACGATCGTGACCGGAGTCTTGACCCCCTTTCCCTCGCAATGCTTGGCGAAGAGCCGCCAGTTGAAGATCGGCGTCAACGCCGTCTCAAAGACGACCGAGATGACGAACAAAAGGATCAGGATATTCCCGATCTGCTCCCAATTCACGTTCAGGCCAACCACCTTGTCCCCTCATCTGTTCGATGCCTGCAGCGAAGGCCTCCTGCGGAGTTCGAAGCCCAACAGGTCATTTATCCACATGGTACTTCACACCATAGTGTGGCGGAGTGCATCCTTCAAGGGTTTCGCTTCATGAACAATCTTCAGTCGCGGCCAAGGCCTCGGAGCGAGCGGGGTCGCTCATGCCGCAGGTATTTCGAGAGAGCCCCACAGCTGCGGCTGCATCGAGACCGTGGGCGACCGGCCCGTCACCACCTGAGCGGCGCGCACCCACGCCGGCCGGCAACGCGGGAACGCTTCGGACCGCATCGGGGAAGTCCGGCACCCGTCTCCGCCGCGCCGATGCCGGTGATCGCCGCCGGCAAATTCGCGACCTCCCGGGGCTGCGCCCTTTCGCTCGCCTTGCGTCCGGACGTGTTTCACGGCAATGGGACGCACGCCCACGGGAACGGGTCGGTTTGAACGTGACGCCGGGATCCGTACAATGTCTGTCTTGGCGCCGTGGGGCCGCTCTTCCTGCCGGTGTCGCGGGAAACCCGACAGAATCACGGAGAGGCCTCGATTGCCGGGGAAATCTGTCGGCCACGGCGAAAAAATTCCCCTCGAACGAGAAGTTTTGAAAGCGGCTCATGGGAGAGAGGATTCATGAACACCGGAAGCATCAGTGACGAAAAAAGGTGGGCGGAGTATTCCTCCATGAGGAGAACTCCCATGCGGATAACCATGATGACTGCAGTGTTGGCTACGGTCACAATGATGACCTCGGTGGCCGTCGCTAAGGATGTGCCGATCGAGCCCAATGCTGTCATGGCCCCAGAAATGCAGGAACTCACAGACAAAGGTCAAATCGCATTCCAAAAAATGCTCAATACATCTGCCAATTTAATCCGCCTAAATGGCTGGAGGTGCGATTCAATCTCTGCATTCACTCATTTCATGTTCTCACGCGGATTTCGTTTGACCTGCAATGGATTCTCTTACAGGTACGAGATACAAGATCGAGGTGGCCAATGGACTGTGACGCTAAAATGAAGTTCCGGCTAAACACAGACGGTCATATACTAGTGTCCGGTTAATTATCGAATAGATTCAACTGGTTATCGACGGGGTGGGGTTGGTTTCCGTATCCGGCAACATCAAGTGCCTGTTTCAGCACGATTCTCTCGAACGGCATCACCGATTGATCCACTTGAAGAACAGCTCCACCTGCCAGCGCGCCTTGCACAGGGCGCAGACGGTCTCGGCATCCACGCTCGTCAGGTTGGTCAGGAACAGGAGCGTGCGCTCTCCCCGGCGGTCACGGAAGCGGACCCTGCGCAGGAGGTCGGGATACAGCGTCCCGGTGCGAGGGCCGTCGAGCTTGATCATGTGATCGGAAAGGATGCCGTTGGCAGGGTCTCGGGGCCTGGAGCACACGCGATGGGCCGAGAGGTTCTTCTTCGCCCGCGTCACGAAAAAGGCACCAGTAATAAAAACATATAAAACAAAATATGACATGATACCGGGTTGACAACGGACATGGTGGTGCGACAATACGATGGGATCATGGAATCCGAAGCAAGAGGTTCGTCATGAATGTCAAAGAGGCTGTGCAGGCGGCGAAGGAATACGTTGCCGATCTCTATGCGGACGAACCGGTCAGGCATATCGGCGTCGAGGAAGTGACATTCGATGAACAGGACGATGCCTGGAAGGTGACCATCGGTTTCTTTCGTCCGTGGGACGAGAAACTTGGCATGTCGGAGATCTTGCGTGCGTCCGCTGAAGATCGACCCGCCCACTGGAGGAAACGCACGTTCAAGGTTGCGGAAATTGACGACCATAGCGGCAAAGTCAGATCCCTGACCCACCGCTCCCTGCCTTCCGCGATTTGATTCGGTGTTTCCTGGAAACGCGTTCATCGACACCAACCTTCTGGTTCTCTTGTTGGTGGGAAGCGTGGATCGAAGTCTGGTGGAACGGCACAAGCGCACACGTCGATTCGTCCCGGAGGATTACGATCGCCTCGTCGCGATCACCGACGAGCTTGACAAGGTGTTCGTCACTCCGAACACGCTCACCGAGACATCGAATTTGCTTTCCGGATCCGGGGATGCCCGCCTGATGAAACAACTTGGCGTTCTCGTGCAACAAGCGGTGGAGGTGTATGTCGCGAGCCAGTCGGTCGTGAACAACCGTGTTTTCAACCGTCTTGGATTGACAGATGCCGTGCTTTTCGAATCCATATCGGCCGATCGGCCGCTAATAACGGTGGACATTGACTTGTACGATGCGGCGTCATACAAAGGCGAAAATTTCGCATACAACTTCAACCATTGGCAGGGATGGTAAGTGTATTGTATTGAAGAAAAATAGAATCTCCCCAGAGTTTATCGAAGACATCGCAAGCTCTTGAAAATTTCTCAGAGGGAGTTTGCGGCGCGGACGCCGCGTTTCTCGCTTCCTGCAACTGCCCGGGCCCGGTTCGCCGAGCGTCGGGACACGAGGCGGCGTGGCGACGACGGACGGCCGCAGCGGCGGAATCCGGTCTCGTCGGCCGCCCGCTTCGTCGTCATGATGCCAGGATCGGGATCCCCGGGCAGTTCCAGGAATCGTTCCTGCCACGGGAACGTCGGCTTGAACACGATGCCGGGATCCGTACAATGTCTGTCCCGGTGGCACGAGGCCGCTCTCCCTGTCGAGATCATGGGAAACCCGATGGAATCACGGAGCGGCCCCGATTGCCGGGAAAACCCGCCGGCCGCGGCGAAGAGATCCCCCTCGAACGCGGAATTTCGCGAGCGGCTCCGAGGCGGGCACGATGGCACCGGGTGCGGATCATGACGGAAGACGGCCCTGTCCTGCGTCCGGGGACGCACCATGACGACTCCTGACCTGTTCGAAGGCAGGCTGGATCACGAGCCCCGGGACACGAGGGTGTTTTGCGGTGACGCTCTTGACGTTCTCAGGGGATTCCCGTCGTCCTCGATCGACTGCTGCATAACGTCCCCGCCTTACTGGGGCCAGAGGGAGTACAGCAACGGAGGCATCGGACTGGAGGTGACGCCGGAGGAATACATCAATCGTCTTTGCACGATTGTTTCCGAAATCAGACGCGTGCTCACTCCGGTCGGGTCGTTCTGGCTCAACATAGGCGACGCCTATCGAGACAAGTCTCTCGTTGGCATACCGTGGCGCGTCGCGATAAAGCTCATGGACGAACAGGAATGGATACTGAGAAACGACGTCATATGGCACAAAATAAAAGGATCACCGGACAACTCAAAGGACAAGCTGAGACACGTTTACGAGGATTTTTTTCATTTTGTCATTCGCAGGAAATACTACTACGATGTGGATGCCATACGCTCGAAGCCGCGCAGCGCCCACGTCCAGAACGGAGCCGTGGTTTCCGCAACCGGCGTGTCGGGGGTGCGGTACAGGAGACAGATAGAGTTGTCCACGGTCCTGACGGACCCGGAGAAAAAGGACGCGCTGTCGTCGCTCGACGCGATTCTGTCGGAGGTCTCGGCAGGGCAATTGTCGGATTTCCGCATGATCATTCGCGGCCAGCAGCGGACGACGCATTCGGACAGTGAAAAACTGTCCGGTCGGGCAAAAGAGTTGCGGGACAAGGGATTCTACTTTCTCAATTATCATCCGAACGGGGCGAAACCCTCTGACGTTTGGGACATCATTCCGGAAGACACGCAGAAGCGAGACGGACATTTCGCACCGTATCCCGAGGATCTTTGTCGAATTCCCATTATTTCCACGTGTCCTCCGGGAGGGGTCGTGCTTGATCCGTTTTGCGGCACAGGGACCACTCTTGTCGTCGCCAATGACCTCGGAAGAATCGGTGTCGGCATCGATATCTCTCCCGAGTACGTGGCGATGACCAAGGATCGTGTCGGTTCGCTGTCGTGAACGGAATCGTCGATCTCTTCGGCTTTGACGTCGCGGCCAGTCAGGGCGTGGACTGGAAACGTGTCGTTGCAGATCAACACTGCCCTTTCGCGGGAAGGAAGTGCTTCAAGTGGCGGCCATCGAGGCAAAGATTTCCGGCGCCACCTTGTTCACTGTTTCCGGACAAGCCGGTTTCGGCCACAGCGGGCAGGACGAACAGGACGACAAGTGGCGTTGATGGGGCGTTGGTGGC
Organism: Alphaproteobacteria bacterium; assembly: GCA_965214975.1. Taxonomy (GTDB): domain Bacteria; phylum Pseudomonadota; class Alphaproteobacteria; order MPNO01; family UBA830; genus JAJEBT01. Next base: position 90,986 of record OZ244055.1, on the reverse strand, counting down.
AGGACTGTCCCACGCTCGCCGATTGCGGCCGGTTCGGGCGGTTTCGGGGAAGTCCGGCACCCGTCTCCGCCGCGCCGACGACGACGATCGCCGCCGTCGAATCAGCGACCTCCCGGGGCCGCGCCCTTTCGCTCGCCTCGCGTCCGGATCATGCTTCACGGCAAGCAACCCGGACCACCTCGCCCCTCGCCCCGCACCGATGCCGTTCCCGACCCGCAACGGCAAACCCACCGGGAGAACAATCATGGCAACGAGACGCACGGATCGAAGACCGGCTCCTGCGCCCGCCTCCGGTCAGGTCGCCGGCCCGAAGACCGTCCCCGCCAGCAAGGTGGGTTTGTCGCTCACGATCAGCGACAAGGCGCTGAAGGACTTCGACCGGATTCAGGAGAGGATCATCAAGGCCGCCGAGAAGGGCCGGAAGTTTTCATGGCGATGACCCGCATCCCCGCCCACGCCTGACCGGGTCTCCCCCCATCTTGCGGACAGGCGGTGAATGTCACCCGCACCATCGAACCACCGGACAGCCCCGCAGCCCGGTCGCGCCTTGCATGCGTCCTCGGAGGCGCCGACCTCGATGCCGTGCATGACTCGTCTTCTACAGTGGTTTCAGGAAATGTCCGCTGATTCCGCCGGTTGCATGACACGCCGAAGGGCTTGGCACCACACTCGGCGCCATGACCCGTTGCGGGGTGTTCCGAGGCGCTTCAGGCGCCGGTCGTCGCGGCCTCCTCCTTCTCCGCGGCGATCCGTCGCACGGTTCCGGGCAAGCGCACGCCGACGCACCGTGCGATCCGGCCGGCGACGCCGACCGTCCTGCTGCGAACCGCGAAGCTTTTGCCCTGGTGCTCGATGCGGGTTTCCGTCAACGCCTCGAGATCCCGCAGCACGTCCGCCCACTCGGCCGCGATGCCGGCGTCTTCCATGCGGCGCTGAAGATCCTTCTGCAGCACCAGGGCGAGGAACGAGCAGAAGACATGGCCGCAGATCGTGGCGTCGGTCCTGTGGAAGACCGGGCGGGTCTCGAGCAGGCTCTTGGCGGTCCGGAACACCTGCTCCACCATCCACAGCTGCTTGTATCTCAGGGCGATGTCCACGGCTGTCAGGGAGGTGTTGGTTCTCAGCACCCAGATGCCGTCGAAGCGTTTCTCGTCGCGCGCCTTGTCGCGATCGATCGTGACCGAACCCCTCTCGATCCTCAGGTAGCGCCTGAAGCCCCTGTTGGAGACGAGGCTCCCGGGGCCCTTCCCGTTCAGCCTGCTCTCCAGACTGGCCAGGATCCGGTCGCGCGTCGCGGCGTCCTTGCGCGCCTCGGCCGGATTGCGGCACACGACGTAGCGACGCGCCCCGTCTCCGCCCGGCGGAACCGTGACGTCCTTGACCTCCAGCTCCATCGGGTCCGGGCGCTGGCGGACAACCTCGACGGTCTCGAACGGCGCGCTGTCGGCGAGAACCGTGTCCCGGATCTCCTTCGTCCGACGCGGGCGGGCGCCGAGGATGTACTGCCAGCCCCGCGCCTCGACCGCGGCGATCATGTCCCCGGAGATCATCCCGGCGTCGGCCACAAGGCACACCGAGCGGACCCCGAAGCGCTTCTGCAGGCGGGCCGCCACCAGGTCCAGCGTCGTCACGTCGGCGGTGTTGCCGGGCCACATCTCGCTGCACACCGGCATCCCGTCGCCGTCGAGCACCATCCCCAGAACCATCTGCCTGCAGTCGCCGCGACGGTCCTTGCTCTTGCCGTGCCGGCCCAGGCTCTCGCCGCCCTCGCCGGTGAAGTGCAACGACGTGGTGTCGAAGAACACGAGATCGAGATCGGTGAACAGGTCGCGCCGCCGGTGGAACAGGGTCTCCTCGATCCGGTCCTTGACGCGCCGCTCGAAGCGCTCGCCGGCCTCGCCGTCGCCAAGCGTCTCGCCGAGCCAGCCCATCGCTCCGTGGAGCTGGTGCAGTTCCAGCGCCTCCGCGCCTTCGATCTTCCGGCCCCGCCGCCACTTCAGGGCGCTGCGGTCCGAGCCGGAGACCATGAGGCGGTGCAGGACGGTGAAGAACACGGCGCGCTCGACGTCGAAGCCGAAGTTCCGTCCCGCAAGCAGGGAGCGCACCGCCCCGCGGCATCCGCTCTCGCGCCACAGGCGCTCGAAGACCAGGGAGGGGCCGATGACCACGACTTCCGCGTCCGGCCCGTTCCCCGCGTCGTGCTCGGACAGGACGACGAGGGACTCGGCGAAGCGGGCGGCGGAGGCCGCCAGCCTGTCGACGGCTCCGGAAGGGGCGAGCCTGTCGAGCCTTCCGATGGTGGCGATGACGGTCTGCCGGACCTTTTTGCCCTCGCGGCGGTTCTCGACGATCTGGAGGTACTTGTACTTGCCGGCGGGCTTGAGGCGAAAGAACATGGCGGGATTCCCGTGTGCACCACGCCATGATACGGGCGCACGGGAAAAGATCAACGCCTGAAGTCGTTCCGGAATCCGAATCACCCGAAATGTTGCACTACATTTTCCCGGAGCTCCGGCGCTCGCCGGAACCAACCCTTTTGTTTCGCTGACTCTTTCCCGGAGCGGTTCTCGAACATCCCGGCCAGACTGTAGAAGACGAGCATGACGCGATCCGGCATCTTCACGCGCTCAACGTGCGTTGTTGCGTTCTCGAAGATCCCCGCATCGACCGCGACCACTCAGCGGACCGCGCCCGGTTCCGCGCCCTGACGTTCCACGCTCGCGAACGCCACTGCAAGCGCGCCCGCTTTTTCTCGCGGGACATCTTGCCGTTGCTCCAGCGGCCCCTTGCGACAGATCGACCGAACGAACCGGGCGGCCTCGCGGAGAACGCCTGCCGCGGCTCCCGTAGCGGGAGGGTTCCCGTATCTCGCGGATCCGCGCGCCCCGTTCACCGATAACGAGGCCGAACGCGGTCTCCGGACGGGAAAGCTGCGCCAGGAGATCGCGGGAGGCTTCCGCTCGGTGCAGGGCGCCCGCGACTTCGCCGGCCCTGCGCTCCGTCACCGCCGCCGCCCGAAAGCGGAGCCGGAACGTCCTCGAAACCCTGGCGTGTCCCGAGCCCTCGCCTCCCGACGCTCGGCGAAACCGGACTTGGACGATTGCCTCGAACGCGGAATCTTGAAAGCGGCTCATCCGCACCTCAGCAAACCGGACAGCCCTGACCGATCCCCTCCGGACGCGCCTTCCTCAGCTGCGCGAAGAGCCCGTCACCGTTTCTCGTCCTCGGCGCGAGAACGCGATGCCGGCTTGGGCGTCGCGACCGACCCCGACGGGTCTTGGCCCGTAGCGGACCCCTCGGCCAACCGGCGGGAGAAGTCGTCCAGGAATTCTCGCTGGGAGGCCGATGGTTCGGGCGCTTCTCCCTCAGCCACCTTGGCCAAAGCCCCGAACTGCGGAGCCCGCTCCAGGAGCTTCTGAACCCTCCACGACCGTTCATCGCCGGAGCGCTGATGCGTGCTCTCCGCGCCCTGAGGCTGCTTCCTTCCCTTGCCTGCCATCCTGTGCATCCCCCTCTGCGCCGTCTCTCCCGGAGCGGGTGCCGGGCCCGTTTTCCTTGCCTTCGTGACGTTGGGGGCTGGCCGGAGGCCAGCCCCCAACGCCAACTGACGGAGGAACGCCACCGCCAAGCGGTGAGAGACGCGCTTCCGCGACCGCTCCGGACACGGTCAAGTGTCGCAGGAATCGCGGTCAAGTCCATAGGAATCCGCAATCGCTTTCGTATCGCCCCGTGTTCCGGGCACATTGCTTGCGGGTGGCCTCGTTCCAAGGCATGACGAACCGTCATCAGTGCGTGCATCCAGGAGCGCATTCCGGCGAGTGTCCATCATGTCGAGACCTCCACGCTCGGAGCACCCTCGAAACACCTGCGGCACGAGCGGTCCCGCTCGCTCCGAAGTCCCAGCCGCGACAAAAAATTTTTCCTGGCTGTCGCTTGACCTCTGCGGGTCGGTCGTCCAGGTTGTCGTCAACTCCCCTTGCGGTTTCGACCGCAGGGCGCGGGGCCTCTTCGGAGGCCCCTGCTTTTTTGGGCGAACATCGATGCGCACCTGCGTCCATGTTGACGGCTTCAATCCCCACTATGGAGCGCTGAAGGACACCGCCTGGAAGTGGCTGGACCTGCCCGCCGCCGCTCGCCAGGATCCTCCAGCCCCGGCACGACATCCCGACAGCCAGGCACTTCACGGCAAGGGTGTCGGGCACCTCCGCCGATCCGTCGAAGCCCCAGCGACAGGATGTCCACCTCCGCGCCCTGCAGCGCTACCGTCCAGAGGTCAAGGCGTGTTTCGGGCATTTCCCCAGCCACCGGGTCAGAGCGCCGCTCGCGCAGCCGATCGGAAACCGGCGCACGGCGGAGGTGATCCGCACCGAGGAGAAGGGCTCCGACGTCAATCTGGCGGTGCATCTCCTCAACGATGGCTGGCTGGACGTCCACGATTGCGCTGTCGTCGTGAGCAACGACAGCGACCTCGCGGAGGCGATGCGCCTCATGCGCCGGCACCACGGCAAGAGGATCGGGTTGGTGACGCCCGGAACCCGCCGGCCGTCCCGCCAACTCATGGATCATGCGGATTTCACGAGGCATATCCGGCCGAACGCGTTGCGGCAGTCGCAGTTGCCGGATCCGATCCCCGGCACGACGATCGGCAAGCCGCAGCGGTGGTAGGGGGACCGCAAATTCCTGCGACATTTGACCGCGATTCCTGCGGCACTCGACGGTGATTCCTGGCATTTGACCGTCGGACGGCACCAGGATCCGCCGCCCTGACGCGGTGCCCGGCATGCCGGCGGAGGTTTGTCGAAGCCTTGATTCTCTCCCGGCCCTGCCCGATCGAGCGAGCGATCGATTCGAGGAGACGGAGGCGCGGTGAAGAGGATTGACACGATGAACGTCAGGGAAATTCTCCGGCACCGTCACCAGGACTATCCCACACTGGCAGGACATCCGCTCCGGGCGGGCCGGGGCGATCCCGTCCGGGACGTCACCGCGGCCTGCGGGTTCCAAGGGCGTCCCCGATCGGCCGGATCCGGCTCCGATCCTGTCATCCGGGCGATCGAATGGGTTCTGGACCGCAGCGTGGGATCACCCTGGGCACCATGCCGCACCGCCTTGCCACCGCGCCTTCAACGGTGTACCCATCCCCAGGAAACCGGGAAGGGAGAACTGCCGACAGGAACGTGATGGCGTCGCTTCGCTCCGGGGTGGCTGCTTTGGTGAGATTCGGCAACCGTGCGCGCTCGAAAGACGTTGACCTGCTCGGACAGGCGTTCGAGGGCGCGTGTGTCTTGCTCGTTGCGGCTGGCGTGAGTCGATTCAGCGTGACGCACTGGCATTGCAGCGGGCGTCGCATGGCACATTCGAGGCGGTCTTGATCGCGCCGCCTGCAACGGGATGGCGTGCACGGGCAGACGATTTGGCCCGTTGAGGAGAACCCGATGGTGCGTTCTCAGGTTGTGCTGATGGCCATGGCGTCCAGGGTGCGCGGCACTCGTTTTGACCCGGTCCGGATCCAGAAGCTCCTCTTTCTGATCGATCGGGAGGCTGGAACCCATGTCGATGGCCCTCACTTCGATTTCCGACCCTACCTCTACGGTCCGTTCGACAGGGCGGTATTCGATGAGCTTGATGCGTTGCGGCACGCTGGTGAAGTCGTCATCCACGGCACGGGGCGGTATCGCGCCTACATCCTGACCGAATCAGGCCATGAGCGCGGGACAGCGGCTTTGAACGAACTCGCGGAACCCGTGCGTCGGTATGTTGCAGACGTCGCCCACTGGGTGCTGTCCCTTCCCTTTGGCGAACTCCTTTCCGCCGTCTATCACAGCTATCCGGACATGGCGGTCAACAGTATCGTTCCCGAGGTGACGGTTCGTTTTCCGAAAGCGTTGAATCGATCGCCTCTGCCGCCATTCCTTTCCGGCATGGCGCGGACTCTCGATCTCGCCGGCATGCTCGACCCGTACGAGCTGGATTCGGGCGACGAGCGCGACACCGAGGCGATTGATGCCGATTGGCGTGCGGTAGGCGATGACCTTCGCAGCGCCGTGGCGAGCTTCGGGTATCCACTGGACAGCTCCAATGCCTCGTAGGCGTCGGAGCAGACCGAGTCGGACGCAGCCGGCGGGTCGTGACGATTCTCGCGAGAAAGAGCTTTCTGTCCCTGCCGAGCGAGAGGACACGAGCGACATTGATCCGCAAATTCGGCAGGCCGTTGCCGAATACCTGGATCCGCAAATCACCGAGGTTGTTGCCGTCAGGAAGGAGATGTTTGCCGGACCACTTCCGCATCCGGATCACTTGGCGGGCTATGAAAGCGTGCTTCCGGGAGCGGCTGACCGGATCATGCAGATGGCCGAGCGACAGCAGCAGCATCGTCAGCAAAACGAAACACGCGTCACTGAGTCCAACGTCAGACTTGAGGCGCGAGGACAATTGTTTGGATTCATCATCACCATGGTTATTATCTTGGGAGGAATGTATCTGGTTGCAGAAGACAAGCCATGGTGGGGACTGGCATCCGTGATCTTGGCCATTGTTGGATTGGTCAGCGTGTTCATTTACGGGAAACGTCAAAAACGACGGGATCTTGCAAACGATGCCAACCGCAAGATGACCCATCCCGCTCAACCGAAGCCACCGATCTCACCAACTTGATCCAAGAGGAACTTGCAAAATTCCGCGTTCGAGGGAATTTTTTTGCCGCGGCCGGCGAATTTCCCTGGCAATCGGGGCCGCTCCGTGATTCTGTCGGGTTTCGCAGAACATCGACAGAAAGAGCGGCCCCATGGCGCCAATGCGGACATTGCACCAGTCCCGGCATCACGTTCAAGCCGACCTGTTCCCGTGGCCCGGGGAAGAACCCGGACCGCTTGGCGGGAGGCATCGGCACCTCGCGGCGGTTCCCGGGTTCGCGCGCGACGGGAGCCTTCTTCCCGTTTCGACGGCCTGCCCGACCGGCCGAGGACCGCGCGGCGCTGGCCCGCGCGTTCGCCGCCAAGGCGGTCTTCAACCTGCCGACGACGCGCGCCCCGAGCGGGCGTCTCCAAGTCGACAGGACGCTGCGCCGGCTGTGCGGCTGGTCCGGGCCCGGGGAGATCCCGAGCGAGGCGACCTTCTCGCGGGCCTTCGCCGAGTTCTCCGAGTGCGCGTTGCCGGCGCGTCTGCACGAGGCGGTGGTCAGGCGGACCCTCGGCGACCGCGTGGTCGGGCATGAAACCCGTCGGCGCCGACCCGCATCACCCGAGCACTCGCCTCCCGACCTCCGGCGAAATCAGGCCTGGGCAGTTGCGGAATTTGAACCGAAAAGTGGCGAAGACGGGGTCAGACCCCGAACACGTCCTTGCGGAGTTCCCCGTACACGCTGGGGGTCTCGCGCAGTGCGGGCACCAAGTGCTGCAAGGCGAACTCCTCCCGGGTATTGCCAAGATTCTGCAGCTTCGTGGCATTGCGGATCCTCTCGAACAGCTTCCGTGAGATGTCCTTGACGTTGACGGGGCCCGCCTGACCGTTCAACAGCGACCTCCGCTCGTTCAGCACGGCCTCGACCACGTTCTCCCCGCAGCTCGAGGTCTCCAGGAAGGTCCGCAGAACGGCCTGATCATAGAGATAGTCCTCGAGCTCACGGCGCCGCAACACTCGGGTGCCCTGCTCGATCTTTCGCGTCCGCTCCTGGTCGCTCATGTCGTCGCGGTCGATCACCTTGTGCACGGCGATGCCGCACGCGACGGACTGCAGGACGGCGACCAGGTGCTCGGAGCGGATGACCTCTTCCGCGCCGCCCTGCGAGATGAAGAGCGTCTCGGGCGACTCGCCCGCGAACAGCTCGTTGTAGCACCGCGCGTCGAAAGCATCGATGTGCCTGTCCCTGCTGCCTTCGCAGATGACCACGCGCTGCGGGGCGACCAGGGAGGACAGGTCGTCCAGAGCCACCTTGTAGGTGTTCTGCCAGAACATCCGGTTGGGGACGCTGGGCGCGATGCTGACGGGTTCGTCGAAATCGCGACCCGAGAAGTCGAGGAAGGCGACCTCTCCGGGTCGGTCCTGGTGCATCCGGTACGCCTCCCTGACGATCCCGATCGAGTGTGTGGCGACCCACAGTTGCGTCGGGTTCGGCAGCAGTTCGAGGATGGATGCGATCAGCGGCCCCTGGAGGTCCGTCCCCATGTGCAGCTCCGGCTCGTCGATGCAGAACACCGCGTCAGCCGCCACGTCGCGTTTCACGAACACGTCGAGGAGGATGTCGAACGCCGCCTTCTCCCCGCCGGAGAGATTCTTGTAATGAAAGTCGGACACTCCGCCCTTGGAGAACCGAAACGACCTCGCCTGGATGCCGCCGAAGTCCTGCAGAACGAGCGCCGGATCCGTGAACAGGCCGCGCATCGCCTCTTGCAGGTCACCGAGGGACTTTCTCCGGTACTCGCCGATGGTGACTTTCTCCGAAGCGTCCCCGTACAGATCCTGCATCCCCTTCCAGGCCATGCGTGTGAAGTTCTGCGACACGGAGGCGTCAACATCGATGATTCGGGCGATGCGGGGACCGGTATCCTCCGACCGGGCGGCCCGCAGTTGTTCAATGCGGAAGTCTGACTCGTTCCGGTACGCTGACCGGACCTGGAACGCGGACTTCAGGTCGGCCGGCCCGTCCCCGGAACCATGGAACCCGATCGTCACCCGTCGCGCAACCTCGCTGGAGTCCCGGGATTGGGCCCCGTCCTTGTCGTAGTACTGCTCCCTGTCACCGGAGAGTGGATGACCGATAACGGCCGCGCTCGCCTTGAGCAGGAACGAGTCGAAGACCGACGACTTGCCGGTGCCGTTCGGGCCGACGAGTACAACAAGCCTCGCCGTCGCGGGAATGCCGGCTATCGTGAGGTCCGTGAACCGCTTGTAGTTCCTCAGGTGTACCGACTTGATTCGCATCGGGATGCGGTTAGGTCAGTGCGTTGACGGGCGAGCGTCGCGGACGTGCCGGCCGCCCGGCCTGTCCCATGCCTCAGCCGTCGGCCGGGACAAGGCCCACGGTCAGCCGCGTGCCGGCCGCTTCGGCGTAGCGGCGAAGGGTCGCGAAGGACGGCGACACCCGGCCGCATTCCAGCCGCGCGACCGCGGACTGGGTCGTGCCGAGCCGTTGGGCAAGCTGCGCCTGCGTGAGCTTCGCCGCCGTGCGGGCGCGGACCAGCGCCTCGATGAGCGCATATTCCTCGTCGATGCGCGCGTATTCCTCCCGGAACCCGGGATCCTCCATGAAACGCGCCTTCAGATCCTTCAGTTTCGTCATGCGATCACCTGCCTCATCCGTTCCCGGGCGGTCGCGAGCGCGCGCCCCGTCGTCTTGCGCGACTTCTTCGCGAAGACGTGCAACACCACCACCCGCCGGCCCGCAGCCGTCACGTGGATCCCCCGCGCGATGCCGCCGTCCGCCCGCACCCGAAGTTCCCGGAGCTTTCCCTCAAGATGCCTGACATGCGGTGCGCGAAGCGTCTCCAGCCCGACATTCTCCACCGTCTCCAGCAGCCGCAACACCCGGACGCGCAACACCACTGGCAAGGCCGCGGTTCCGGCGTCGACGGTCGACACGGTTTCGACCGTCCAGTCCATCTCCGATCTATAGCGCATCCGCTATAGCCTTTCAAGCACGCACGCTCGGCGCAGCAGGGGCGTTCCCCCCTCGCCAATTGCGGCCGATTCCGGTCGGTCCGGGCCGCGTCCGGGCGTTGCGGCTGGCGCGCGACGGTCCGTTTCGCGGGTTCGCGGCCTTCGTTCGAGGCGGGATTCAGGTCCGGAGGCGCCGGATGCCGCTGCCGGCGGACCGGCGGCGTGGCGGCGATGCGCCGCGGCGTTCAGGGGGACAGGATCGCGGCGAAGGCGTCCCTGCGCCGGAGCGCGAAGCGCCGGGTTGCCGAGGCGATGCCGGCGGAGCCGGTCCTGTGGATGATGACCGCGAGCGCGAGGTTGGTGGCGGTCGCGTTGTTCCCGGGCGCGAAGCCGGTCCGCGCAAGGCACGCGTCCTCGCCGAAGAGCGTGTCCCGGACGTGGCGGGTGGCCTCGACCGCCCGGTGTCCGCGGTTCCAGGCGAGGAGCTCCTGCGGGGAGGCGCGCTCCGCCGGCGCCGAGGTGATGCCGCAGGCGTGCCCGCCGGCGGTCTCTCCGGTGCCGTTGCGGCGCGCGTCGGTGCGCTCGCGGGTGACCCGGAAGACCTGCGCGACATGGGGGTGGTTGATCAGGCGCGGGTGCGGGGTCAGGGTCGCGATACGGCGTTGCCCGGTGCGTCCGTGGGCCTTGTCGATGCCTTCCGTGAAGTGGCCGCTCCCGTCCTCTTCCCAGTCGATGGAGGCGAGGATGTCGCGGGTCTCGGGAGCGTTTCCCCTGCCCGTCACGAGATGGTCGGCGCCGTGGGTGTCCTTGATGAGCCGGGCGGTTTTGCGGGTTGTGCGGAGGGCGTCGAGGGTGATCACGCGGCCGTCGACGGGAACCCGCTCCAGCGGCGCGTGCACGGCGGCGACCTCGCCGCCCTCCCCGTTGAAGGCGAGGCTCGCGAGCGGCGCGCGGGTTGCGTGGTCGACCAGGGTCGCGGTCTCGTGGTGGTCCGCGCCGTTGCGGTTCGCGCCGCGGATGCGCTTGCCGTCGATCGCGATCGCGCGGCCGAGGTTCAGCCGCGCGGTCGCGAAGCGCTGCAGCACGGCCTCGAACCGCTCGGGGTCGACGGAGGTGACGACCCGGTGCGGGGCCGACTCCGGGACCGGCACGAAGCGGCCGGTCCTGGGGTCTTTCCAGGCGCCGGGCGCTTCCGTCTCCCGCTGCGACAGCGTGCCCGCGCACTCGGCGGCGGCGACCGGCCCGCGCATGTTCTCGCGCTTCGCGCCCTGCGCCAGACCGTCGAGGATCCTGCTCCCGTTCAGGCCGAAGACGTCGGAACGGGGACGGGGCCGCGAAGCGGATGGCACGTGGCGCGGGAAGATGGTACAGGGACGAATGGTGCCCTGGAGCTTGCGGATACTGCCCTTCCACTAACGCAATCTTTCGGAGTCGAGCGGAAGATTCTGGAACGCAGACGTCAATCGGACCAATGCCGTCAATCGGCCCAATACGTCACCCTCAGCCCCAAGCACCGTCGCCAAGTATACAAGAGCGGAACCGTATCCGGATTCGAGCCTGAACAACCAGCACGCCAAACACGCATAGCTATGTCGGTCCTCGCCGCGAATGAAGCCACCATGCCCCACAGAGAGCATCAGGCTTTGCGGGGTTGGATGGTCGTAGGTAGCTAGCAAGCTGTTTTTGGCCTCGTTCGCCCACCATCCGTCCTCGATCGCAAGGCGGTAGCTATCCGGAATTTCACGCCATACCCGATCCATCTGCTCGTAGGCCGCACGGAGTTCCGACGCCATTACGTGCTCCATGTCGGCACAAATTTCCCAACCAATGACTGCGGACACATGAAGACCGATTTTTCGCAGCCGAAAAATCCACTGCGGTTCGTTGTTCCCTACTTCGCGTGTAGGCTTGTCAATCAGCAAATGAACTTTCCGAAGCTCGCTCAGTAAATCCAGTTCTTCGACGCAACGTTTCCGCCACTCATCAATGCCAACGTCCGCAGTATTCGGCGCGGACTCTTTGTTTGCGTTCATCCGGTGTCACCATGCGCTTCTGTATTGGCCATTTCTGACACCGCCAAATCCCGATGCTTCTTGGTCTTGACACGGATCAGCTTTAGCTGCGCCAGTGCGTCGTCCGCTTGGGTCTCCTCAACCTTCCAGTCAACTGGGCACATCGCCGCACATGCAATCATGACGGCCATCTGGTTTGCCAAGTAGTCCATCATGCGGGCAAAGAGAAAATTGTCCTGCATCGTATTCGTTGAAACGACACCCCCTCGATATGTATATCGCTCTCCGGCCGGGTTAACATGACAGAAATTCTCGCTTAAGTATCGATACCATTTCTTTCCACCAAATAGATTCTCTACCTTTTCGATGTGTTTTAGAGCACGCACTTTTCTCTTCCTGGTTTCGGTGGCTTCTTTGAACAGGGGATCATTGTCCAATACCCGTTTGGCCTCTTCTTCCGATTCTATGCTAAGTGGGGCGATCCGCTTCAACATTTGACCGTAGTCAATCTTTCCCTTTGTGGCTTTGACTATCGTTCCACAATGATCGGCCCTTAAGTATGCCAAGACTCTGTCAGGGTCACGATCTGGTTCCAGTATCAGGTTGCGAATAACCAGCGCCAATTGCCCGGCGCACTCGAGCGCGGGACGCATCTGCACGCCAAGCGAATGCGCGTTGTCTGCCTCGTTGGCCCGGACCACGGCGAGCGCGTGAAGCCGCGCCCTGCGCAGTAGAAGGGCACAGCAGACGCGCAGCCACTCGTCAGGCCAATCCTCGTCGCTCGGGATTTGCCGTCCAGAATCAACTTGTCCGGCGGGGACGTGCAGCCAGCTTTCCATTTGCTCCGCCGACACAGCCAAACCCGAGACGAACTGACGCATCATGCTGCGATATCGGGTAATTTCCGTTGACGATGTCATCTCTCTGCCCGCTCTGTCAGATACTTTAGAAAGCTCCACCAGTGCAAGGGTTGACCAAATCCGATTGGATACCGGACTGACCTTGCGAATCTTTGAATGTAGGATAAATTGCGTCGATGAGAAATCCTGGGAGGAACTTGCAAAATTCTCGGTCGGCGAAGCTTGGCCCGGGGTGTCCGCGGGCCGAACGCAACAGCAGCTTTCGGCGGGTGAATCCCTCGCTTCGCCGCCCGGGCGGCGTCGGCAAGCCGGTTTTCGGTGAACCGGGATCGGCTCCCGATGTCTGGATCGAAGAGGGCCTCGGAAAGCGGACTGCCCACCCGCTGCCGGCACTCGGTCGCGACAGGAAAACGCTCCTGCCCTGCTTGTGCCCTGCGACAAGCCGGGCGAGCGGGGGTACAATGTCCCCGGCTCGACGTGGAAGGGCGCAACGCGACAGGCGAGATGAGACTCCCGCGACAATCCGGGTGCGACAGCAGCCGGGAGCCCGGCGCGGTTCGCGGAGGCTCTCCGCCGTCATGCGGGTTCCGTCCGTTGCGGACGGAACCGGCCGGGGAACCTGCGCGGTTGCCTCGAATGCGGAATCTTGAAAGCGGCTCGAACGCTGCGGAATCCCCTCGGCGGGGCGTCGGTTCCGCGGACGTTTCCGGCGACACGCCATGTGTCGGCCTTGGGCATGTGCCGCGCCGGTCGATTGCGCTCCCGGAACGGGAAGATGCGGGGAAGGCCGGGAGCGACAGGACTCGCTTCCATGGCCGGGAAATCCCGTTCGGGAAGCTGCGGCCCTGCTTCCATGACGCCGGGGTCGCTTCGGTGGTGGACGGCATGCGCCCCGCCGGCGTCGTTGTCGTGGTCCCTCGGGAACCTCGGCGGGAAGCCCTTGCGCTCCCCTGCCCGTCCCCGGACGAATTCGTCGATTGCACGGACCGGACCTCGCCCGCCGCCAGGATGCCGCGCGCGAACCGGAAGACGACGGGGCGGCGCAGGGTCCGCCCTGCATCGAAACACGTCGTTCACGCCTTCCGGGGCATGGTGCGGCCACATCCCGATCCCGCCGGCGCGAACGTTCGCGAATCCCGCGCCTTCGCCCGGATCCGCGATCTTCTCCTTCCGAAGCCGAGGTCCGGCGAAACGCGCCTGCCCGATGTCGGGCGCGTCGTGAAGGCGGCCGCGCAATGATCCAGGACGAAGACATCCGCCGCCGACTTCGCTTTCTGGGCGAGGACAGCCGGTGGGAATTCAAGCGGATCGAGTTCCGCGGCAACACGCCGGCCAGCCCGCGCAGGGAGGATCTGGCGGACGAACTGGGCGCGTTCGGCAATGCGGACGGCGGGACACTGCTTTGCGGAGTGTCCGACGCCGGAACGATCCAGGGCTTGTCGCGGGAACGGATGGCGGCTCTGGACCACCTGCTGGCGGAGGTCAGCACCAACACCCTCGAGCCGCCGCTGCGCATCGGCGTCCATCACAGGGAACTGGATGGCAGAGCGTTCTTGCTGGTCGAGATCCCTCGCGGCGAAGCTCTGCATGAACGGAACGGGCAGGCATTCATCCGGGTTGGCGCGACCAAGCGGCGCCTGCGCAGGGACGAAGGCCTGAAGCTGGCGGAGAATCGTAGGCGGAACCGCTACCTCGGGCACGACAGGCAGGTCGTTCCCGGGACCGGCTTCGAGACGCTCAGCGAGCGCCTGTGGGAGCCGCTGCTCAGCGCGGAGGCCGCGGCGGACCCGCGGCGAGGACTGCTGAGTCTTCGCCTGCTGGCACGGGACGAGGCGGGCGTGAATCGGGCCACCGTGGCCGGCATACTGCTTTGCGCCCCTTCGCCGCAGGACTGGTTGCCGCACGCGACCATCACGGCGACGCACTACCGCGGCCTGGATCGCGCCTCGGGCCAGCTGGACGCGCAGGAGATCGCCGGTCCGCTTCCCGCGCAGATCGCGGACGCGGTCCGGTTCGTCGTTCGCAACATGCGCGTTTCCGCCCGCAAGACTCCGGAACGGGAAGACGTTTTCCAGTACGGCAAGGCCGCCGTGTTCGAGGCGGTGGTCAACGCGGTCGCACATCGCGACTACTCCATGTCCTCGCGGAGGATCCGGCTGTCCATGTTCAAGGACCGCCTGGAGATCGATTCCCCCGGCCAGCTTCCGAACGGCATGACGGTCGAAGGCATGAAGAACAGTCAGGCCACCCGCAACGAGGTGATCGCATCCGTGTTCGGTCACATCCCCGTCGCCAACATGGAGGGGTCGGATCACCGCAGGTACCTGATGGAACGCCGCGGGGACGGCGTGTCGATCATCCTCAGGGAAACCCTGGAAGCCACCGGCCTGCCGCCGGAATACGAAGTGGTCGACGAAGCGGGCCTGGTGCTTCGCATTCCCGCCGCGAAGCTGGAGCTCGTTCCCGCCGACGCGACGGTCACGGTGCATTCCGGAGGCGAGCCGCTCGTCGGCATCGAGGTTCTCGCGCTCTTTCCCAACAAGACCTGGGTAAGGGCGACGACCGACGGGGCCGGCGAGGCGACCCTGGACCTTTACACGACGAATCTGCCGATGACGGTCTATGCCGCCGCGCCGGGGCATGCGGCCGGCCTGGAGCGGGCGTGGACGCCCGACCGGGGCGGTCTGCTGCTCGAACTCGAACCGCTTGAAGCGGGCGGCGCCGCGGTTTTTGCCGAGGGCACGGGGCACCTTCCCGGCCTGCGCGGACGGCTGAACCCGATACGCGACGCTTCCGACCGGACCTACCTGTACGCCGACAATATCGCCATCGACGAGGGACGGCAGCAGCCGGTGCCGTTTCGACCCGGCAAGCCGATGCGGCTGACGGACGCCCACGGCTCGGAACTGTCGGTCACCATCGTGGACATCCTCGGCCGATCCGCCCTGATCGAATACGGAGTTGGTGACGAAGCGTAGCATTTTGCCACCTTGGCGAAGCATGCGTTTTCGGCGAATCCGCTGCATCGTGAAGCGCTTGCCCGCGTTCTCGATTCCGCCCTCCGTCAGCGCGTCGAGGTCGCGCAGGATGTCCGCCCATTCCGCCTCGATCCCCGCCCCGGCCATGCACCGGAACAGCTCCTTCTGCAACACAAGCGCCAGGAACGAGCGGAACACGTGGCCGCGGATGGTCTCGTCGCGCTTGTGGAAGATCGGTCGGGTGTCGAGCAGGGACTTCGCGGTGCGGAAGGCCTGTTTGCGGATTCCGCCGCACTTGACGGCGAATCCGGCGACACCTGACGGCGGCTTCACGCCGCTGCGCGGTCTCTCCCGGGACAGGTGCCGGGCTCGTTTTCCTCCCTTTCGTGACGTCGGGGACTGGCCTCCGGCCAGCCCGCCGTCGTCAACCGACGGAGGAACGCCACCGCAAAGACGCGAGAGACAGACGCGAGAGACGCACCTCCGCGACCGCTCCGGAGCCCGGTCAAGTGTCGCAGGAATCCGCGGTCCGGGTCGTGGCGCTGCCGAAGAACGCCCTTGATGCCGTTCATGGCGGTCCTCTTCGCCGAGCTCGCTGCCTCCTCGCTTCGGTCGATCGAGTGACGGGGCAGTGCCGGGAGAGAACCGGCGTCCGTGGCGTCGCCGTGGCCGCCATCGCCGGCGACGGCTTCCGCTCGCCCGTCGACGACCCCGATCGCGACCGTCAGGTGCCACCGGATCCACCGTCAAGTGTCCCCGGATTTCGCGAAGCGCCAGGCTCAGCGGCATCGGTTCCGCCCATGCGCCCGAGAATCCGCCACGATCAAGCGCCCGGGCGACCGTCCCTTCGCCCTCGCCTCCCGCGCCGCGGGCCGGCCTCCGCCAGACGCTCGAGCCGCGTGCTGATTTCGTGAAGGGGCAGGAACACCGCCTCGTCCGACTGCCACGCCCTGAGTGCCCGACTGAGAAGCGATCTGCTGCAAACCTCCGCAGCCTCCAGTTCGTCGACCACCCAGAGCACGCCGTGCACCCGCAGTCCGTTCGCCGCGGCAACCCTGCGCAGCAGGGCGTCGCCCGTGAGCAGGACGCCTGGATAGGCCTGTGCTGTGACCAGACAGAAGCAGTCGTTGGCGGAGAGTCCCGCATGACGCCCCTTCACCTCGAGCGCCTGACCGACCTCCTCCGGAGTCAGGTCGTGCGTGATCATGCCGGCCTCGTCGAGCGCCCGCCATTCGGCCTCCGACATGTCGAGCACTTCGGAGGCCCGCACGGGCAACGGGATCACGAGCCGGTAGGGCAGATCGCAAACGACGTCCAGCAGACCCCCCTTGCGGAGGTCGATCAAGCACGAGGCGTCGTTGACGATGACGCAGGTCACCGGATGACAGGACCGCTGATCTGCCGCTCGACGGACTCGAGGGACTGGTCGAGCAGCGCGGCCGCACGCGCGGGCGAGATCAGTTCCTCGCCCACCGCGCGCAAGACGAGTCGCTTGAAGCGGCGAGGCCTCTCGAAAGCCGCGAACCCGTGGCCGGGCTGGATCGGGTCCGGTTCCGACTTGCGCCAGGACCGGGCGAAGGTCGCGAAGGCGTGCTGCAGGGAGCCATGGGATATTGCGTCCGTCTGCCCGAGACGCATCAGCAGGGCCGTGGCCGACACGCCGTAGAAATGTTTCAGGCGGACGATCTCGTAATAGGTGATCCTCTGTCGACCGGTACCGAGTTCCTCCCGAAGGTGCCGACCGGGAACCAGGAACGCGCCCGCGAAGCGGTTCATCGCCCTTTCGAGGTTGATCGCCGGATTGCCGACGGAGCGGATGATCCTGTGCGCGAGCTCGTGGGCAAGCGTGAAGCGTTTGCGCTCCACATTGATCCGGCTGGACACCACGACGGCCTCGGCGACGGTCTCGCCGCCTCGCAGAACGTGGCACGAGAGCCCGTTGATGCTCTCCGGGAGATCGGCTTCCACCACCTTGATGCCCTTGTCTTCAAGCAGCTTGCACAGGCTGGGAATCGGGTCGAGGCCGAGAGACCAGGCACTGCGGAGCTCGTCGGCCCGCTCGTCGATCTGGGATTCGCTCGCGATGCTGTCGCAGCGCCAACTCTCCACCCAGTCGACGCTGGCCTTGATGTCGAGGATGCGCTCGATCGCCAGGTAGCGCTCCAGGCTGTCTATCACGACCGCTTCGGCCCTTGCGCGATCGCGGGCCGAAGCGCCGGAGCGCTTGCGGAACTCGACCGCGTCGAGCGCCTCGACCTGCGTGCTCATCAGGAAGTCCAGCGAGACGTCGAGCGCCTTCCCGAGGCCGACCAGCACGGCCGAGGAGGGCAGCATCTTGCCCGCCTCGTACTTGCTGATCGCTTGGGCGCTCACCTTCGGGTTCGTCACGTCCGCGAGCGCCCGCATCGACAGGCCCGCCCGTTTCCGGGCGAGACGGAGTCGTTCTCCAAACATCCGCTCCTCCTTTCCCGCCAACCTAGGGTTGACAGCCTATGTCATATTCGTGATGATGTAAACTCATGCTGGCGCCTGTTGCCGGACCCTGTCGCTCTGGGCGTGAACCAGGCAATGGCGCCGGACAACGCATGACTCGGAGGACACCGAAATGGGCAAGTTCGAATTCAAGGTGAACGGCGAGACTCTCTTCGCCGACCAGCAGGCTGTCGACGCCGCCGTCTTGCTGCAGACCGCCTTCGCCGGCAAGGCCATCGGCCGGGATCCGGACAAGACCGGATACGTGCTGAGAGTGCCGGACTCCGAGATCGCTTTCGTCTCCGGGCAAGTGGTCGATCTCGACAAGCACAACGTGTTTCGGGCCGCTCCCGAAAAGGGCGCGCCGTTCGCATGAGCGACAACGTCGAGCGTTTCGCCGCCGAACTCGCCCAGCTGCGCTATCGCACGGGCCCGTTCACGGCGCCCGAGGACCAGGGCGGCGCCGCCGGCGTCCGCTTCGAATACCGGATCGAGGACGGCAGCCGCACCGGGGAGACCGTGACCCTGGCCCTCGCGATGCACCCGGACGAGGGCGAGTGGCCCGAAGTTGCGCCCCATTGGCTCTATCTCTCGCCCCCGGACCCCGTCCTGGCGGAACAGGTGAAGGGATCCCGCCCCCCGGGCGCCATCCGGACCTTCCAGTGCGCGGACGGTCACGACTGGATGGCGATCAGCGCTCCGCCGAGCGACTTCTGGGATCGGATCGACACCCCGAACGGCAAGAACGTGGAAGTCTACCTGAACAGGCACATCCGTAGAATCTGGAGTGCGCGTTGAACCATCGCGTCATAGTGTCTGAAGCCCTCCACCGCCAGCTCGCGGATCACCTCCTGAGCGGGCTTCTTCGCGGCGGACTGCAGGAGGAGGCCTGTCTTGCGCTCTGGCGCCGCGGCGACGGATTCAACCGCTATACCGGGATCCTCGCCGACATCGTCCTGCCGGAAGACGGCGACCGCGATCTGCACGGCAACGTCACCGTGCACGGCGGATACCTCAACCGTGTCGTCGATCGCGCCCTCAAGGCCAACGCCGGCGTCGCCGTCCTTCACAGCCATCCCGCCCCCGGCTGGCAGGCCCTGAGCGGCATGGACGACGACACCGAGCGCAACATCGTCGCGCCCTTCGTTCGGGAGACGGGCTTGCCGCTGCTCGGGCTGACGATGGGATCCGACGGCGTCTGGAGTGCCCGATTCTGGCGGGAATCCGGGCCTGGCCGCATCGCGCCTGCGCACTGCACCGACGTTCGACGGGTCGGGCCGCGCCGCACCCGAGCGGATTGCGCTCCGGGCGCGCACCCGCCCTATGCCCGCCGTCCAGGCCTGGTGCGCACCGTGGACAGCTGGGGCATCGACGCTCAGGCACGCCTGGCTCGCACCCACGTCTGTGTCGTCGGAGCGGGCAGCGTCGGCTCGATCGTCCTCGAATGCCTCGCGCGCACCGGGTTCGAGCACGTCACAGTGATCGATCCCGACCTCGTCGAGGACAGGAATCTCGACCGCCTGATCTACGCCGACCGGCACTGTCTCGGCCTTCCCAAGGCGGTGCTGGCCTCGACTCGCTTTCGCGAGGTCGCCACTGCCCACCGCCCGATCGCTCGCGCGGTTCCGTTGTCGATCCGCACCGAGCGCGCCTACCGCCTCGCAGCCGACGCGGATCTCATCGTGTGCTGCGTCGACAACGCCGAGGCGCGCGAGGTTCTCAATCACCTGGCCTATGCGAACTGCCTTCCCTTGATCGACGGCGGGGTTCTCGTGGAGTCGCGAGAGCGTCTGCTCTCCGCGAAGTGGCGCGTTCACCTTGTCGGCCCCGACATGCAATGCCTCCGTTGCCGCGGTCAGTACACCAGCGGCGATGCCCGGGATGAACGGATGGGCATTCGGCGTCACGGACGCTACATCGACGACGATGCCCCCGACGGCCCCGAACCGGGCCAGAACACCATCGCGTTCTGCAACCTGGTGGCGGCCGAGGAGATACGCCTGCTCGTACGCTACGCGATCGGCGAGGACTGGTGGCACGATGGAACCTCCACCGCCGGCCGGTGGTCGTTCGAACACCGCTTCGTCGGGGCCGAGACCGAGCCGTTCGAGCACCCGGGCCGTTGCGTGGCCAGCTGCGAGTTCTCGCACTCACGACTGGGGCTTGGCGAAGGCGGAAGGCCCCTGTACCCCTTCGCCGACGAACCGCCGGACAACTGGGCCACTCGCATGAGATGTCGCTACCGGCAGCTCCGGATGAGGTTGGGCCGCGCCAGATCTGCGCTATGCACCTGACCCGGGGCCTTTTCGGCTCACGGCTCCTGCGGCTGCTGGAAACCGTATCGTGGTTGCGACCGTTGTCAGGCACGCAAGTTGGACACCGATCGGAACCGTCAAGTGTCATTGGATTTTGGCCCAGGACTATCCCACTCTGGCAGGACATCCGCTCCGGGCGGGCCGGGGCGATCCCGTCCGGGCCGTCACCGCCGCCTGCGGGTTCCAAGGGCGTCCCCGACCGGCCGGATCCGGCTCGGATCCCGTCATCCGGGCGACCGAGTCGGTCCGGGACCGCAGCGTGGGATCATCCTGCACCCTCCCCGCCGCCGAGGTCACCGAAACCGCTCCGGCGGCGGGCGTGGAGCCCGCCCCGCACCGCGGGAGGATCCGGATCGCGAACTGGCGAAAGCGCGAAATGCAGTGCCATGTTGAAACCGGTGTTCGGGAACGACGCTTTCTGTCAGTGTCTTGCGGGACAGGAGAATCGAAAAAGTGTCAACTACGGGCATCTTCGTTCCGGTTGTCCCGGACCCATCGAGACACTATCTTCGCGCGGCAACCGCATGTCTTCGACCACCTCCCGAACCCGCACGATGGAGAACACGGCCATGGTCGGCGTTTTCGATGTCGCTGCCCAAGTCGTGGCGACGGCGAGGGCCCGAAGACCGCGGAGGCGGCCGAAGGACGGGGTATTCCCTCCCGGTCGCGGGCATCCCCGCACCGCACCGGGCGCCGATCCGGAACGGGTTCCGTGAAGGCCGTCTTCGATACCCGACCCGACACGGAATACGACGACGACATCGTCGATCGTTACCACTTCCCCAATCGGTATCTTCCGGAGGCCCGAAAGGCCGTCGGCGACTGGGTCGTCCACAGGGAGCCGCGTCGGGGCGGAGGGCGCCAAGGCTACGTCGCCATCGCTCGCGTTACACGCATCGAACGGGATCCGTCCGATCCGGACTCGTCGTACGCCCGTCTGGCGGACTATCTCGCGTTCGACGTCGTGGTTCCGTTGCGCCGGGAGGGACGGTACTACGAAGCCCGGCTCGATGCCGTGGAGAAGCCGTCGCGAGTCGGCGCCGCGCTCCAAGGCAGGTCGATCAGGACGATTTCCGACGAGGAATTCGGTGCCATCACGCACGCCGGTCTGGCCGTGACGCTGGATCCCGAGAATGCCCACGGATTGGGAGAGGTCGCCGATTCTCGCATCGATGACGAGCTTGCACGCTGGACCGAGACGGCCCCCGACGATCGGGAGCGTCGAATCGCGCAGATTCTGGTCAACCGCCGGTTCCGGGATGCCGCCTTCCGCAGGACGGTGGTTTCGGCGTACGAGGAAAGATGCGCCGTGACGCGACTTCGAATCGTGAACGGCGGAGGCAAGGCGGAGGTAGAAGCCGCGCACATCTGGCCGGTCGCCGAAGGCGGTCCGGACGTCGTTCAGAACGGATTGGCGCTTTCGGCCACGTGCCACTGGCTCTTCGATCGCCACCTCATCAGTCTGACGGACGAGTACGGGTTGCTCGTGTCGCACAACAGGGTGCCGGGAGAGCTGCGCACGCTGTTCGAAACGCAACGCGACAGAATCCATCTTCCCGCCGACGAGCGGCTATGGCCCAAACACGAGTACATCGCCCGTCACCGCGAGAGATTCGCGGGTCACTGACCCGCATCGGATTCGGTGATTCCTCCTCTCGTCCTCGTGCGAGAGGATCTGCGGTCACCCCTCGGGCCCGGAAGGGGATCGAGAGCTCCGGCGGGACCGGCGCTCGAACCTGTCCGGCATTCCCGCACGGTCACGACTCGCCAGCCGAGGGTCTCGGGTGCACGGATGGCGACGGCGTCCCGCGCGACGTCGGCCGCGAACCTCGTTCGCCGGAATTCGGGCTTCCTGACTCCTGCCGATTCGAGCCGGTGCCGCTTGCGTCGGTTTCGGAACACGGATTCCGGCGCGCTTGACGGCGATTCCAGGGTGATCCCACGCTGGCCGAACATCCGCTGCAGGCGGGACAGGGCGCTCCCGTCCGGCCGTCACCGCGGTCTGCAGGCTCCGAGGGCGTCCCCGATCGGTGGGCTCCGGCTCGGATCCCGTCATCCTGGCGACCGAGTCGGTCCGGGACCGCAGCGTGGGATCACCCTGACGGCGACTCCGATGACACTTGACGGAGGTTTCACGCTGCTGCGCTGTCTCTCCCGGGACGGGTGCCGGGATCGTTTTCCTCTCCTTCGTGACGTTGGGGGCCTGCCTCCGGCCGGCCCCCAACGCCAACTGACGGAGGAACGCTACCGCAAAGCCGCGGGAGACGCGCTTCCGCGACTGCTCCGGAGCCCGGTCAAGTGGCGCGGGAATCTGCAGGTGACGGTCGCCATGATGCGATCGAGGGCATCGTCGATTCCCTTGGGGGACGATTTGGCGGTCCGCCAATGGCAGGCAAGTCCGGTCGATATCGACGGACAGCTTCGGCATGTCTCCATGGAACAGGTTGATGGCCGTGCCGCCCTTGAGCGCAAACACGGCCTCGTCGGCGATATCCGGCAGCGTGTCCGGGAGCGGGCGAGCCTGCGCGACGTATCGATCAAGCATTGCCGTCCGCCGCCTGCGGTGTCCCGGGCAGGAATTCCTGGGGCACGTGGATGCGGTAGGCTGGGTGAAGTCTGCCGCCCTTCATCAGTGCCCGCGGTCCCGACCCGAAGTCGATCCCCGAGGTGTCCAGATGCTTGCGCCATGCGTGCCGGTGCCTGTCGGCAAACACGAAGAACAGTCTTCGCACCTTCACGCTGCGGCACGCCGTCAGCAGTTCCGCGAGTTGTCCGGGTCGGAGCGACACCAGCCCTTCGAAAACCCTGTCAACGCTTTCGAAGGTCGCGTTCCGTGGCAGCTCGTCGAGGGCCTCGAGGATGGCGCGTTCCGGTGACGACGTCTTGAGGGGCCAGCGCCACACGTCGACCGTCTGCAGGGTTCCCGCAGCCCCGGGAGCGGCATCGTCGATACCGATGGGGTCGTCGCCGAAGAGCGTGCGCCGGCGCACGACGATCTCGGTCTGCATGGGCAGCCGCTTCAGCCAGGACGGCACCTCGCCGTAGAACTGAACGCGCGATCTTCCTCCGAGGCTCAGGTAATGGGCGTGGCCGGCCATGTCGAGAGCGCTCTCTCCGCCGAGATGCACGGCGTAGTTCATGAGCCACTGCAGGGAGAGAAGCGGGATCGCCCAGGATTCCTTGTGGTCGCCCAGCGCGCCTTCGGGCACCGGACGGCGGTACACTCCTCGGACAAGGCGTTCGAGCCACCCGCGAGCGACGTAGTCGTGGATGGACTTGGAGTCGATCCCCCGGGCCCTCAGCCATGGTGTGTCAACCATGAAGCCAGGGGGGACGGTATCCAGGAGCGGTTTCAGTCGCGGCGTTCTCTGATGGCTCATAACCATCAAAATGGCATAACTTCAAAAAATTTCCAAGGCGGTTTTTTATGCAAGATCCATATGCATGGTTGAAAACCATGCAACAGCAGAAAATTCAAAAGTCGCGCGAGCGGCAAACATGTTGCCGGCCGGCATCCGCACGCCATCGACGGCAGGACCGGTTTCCATGCAAACGGCTGTCGCATGCAGGTGCCGGACCTGGGATCCGACCGGTCGCGACGGCGCCGTGCTCCTCCCGCCGCGCCCGGGCCCGCGGAACGTGCCCGCCACATCACGTCTCCATCCCGGTTCCGCGCCGCTCGCGGGCCCTGTCCGGCTCCGGCGGGCGCCCCCGCGGTTCCTCCGCCCCGCCTTCGCGCGCTCCCGTCCATGGCCCGCCTCCGGAACGGTTTCCGGGGCCTTCGCCCGCTCCGGCCCGACCGCTTCGAGCGCCGAGATGCGCACGCCGGTGACGGCTTCGAGCCGCTCGCGCAGCGGCGCCCGGCCGTCGGTCGCCAGCCCGGCGCGGTCGCGCATCGGGTCGCCGCCGCGTCCCCGGCCGACCCCATGGCCTTCCCGCGGGGGCTTGCATGCGCCGCAACGACACGCCACCAATACGATGGCAAGGCTTGGAGACGGGACGATGGCCACGATCAACGCGGGACAACTCGACGACGACGCGGTGGACCGCCTCAAGTGGCGCGCTTCGTCGAACAACCGCTCCCTGGAGGGCGAAGTGCGCCATATCCTGAAGTGCGCCGCCCACGACGACATGGCGGCGAAACGCGCCGCCTTCCTGAAGGCGTCGGACCGGCTGCGGGAAAGGACCGGGGGTCGCCAGCAAACCCCGGCGGAGGTGCTGATCCGCGAAGACCGCGACCGTGGCCATCGCGACAACCTCTGATGCGCTTCGTCGTCGATGCGAGCGTGGCGGTCAAGTTGCCGGTGGACGAGCCCGGTTCGGATGCCGCGCGGGAACTGGCGGCGAGCGGGCGGGAGCTGCACGCGCCGCGCCTGATGGCCTCCGAGGTTGCCGATGCGCTATGGCGCAAGGCGCGCCCGGATCGGGTCGAACGCGCCGATGCGGGGGCTGCCCTGGCCTGGTTGCCCGGCATGCCGGTGCGCCGGAACGACGACGAGGTCGTCTCCGCCGATGCGGCGCGTCTGGCGCCGACCCTCGACCACCCGGTCCACGACTGCGTGTATCTCGCGCTTGCGCGCCGCATCGGCGCGACGGTGGTGACGGCGGACCCTCGATTCGCGAATGTCCTGGCCTCGACCGAGCATGGAGAGGCCGTGGTGACACTGGCCGACTGGATCCGCGCATGACAGGCCTTGGAGTCGGTTCCGACCATGAGGGCTTGCGCTGTTTCGAGATGACGCCCGAACAGGCGCGGGCCTTCGTCGCGAAAGGAAGGCAACGATGAAGCAGGAGATCAGCAAGGAGTGGTGCATGCGCATGGCGCAGCTCGAGGGTGACGCCGAAATCGGAGCCGGTCGGCTGGCGGCCGACCCGGTGCCCGGCGGCGAGACCGCTCCGGCCGCGGCGGTCGACGAGAAAGGGCCGAACGTCGCGTTCGGCCGTTTTGTCAGCCTGATGCGCCGTCGGCGCGGACTCGGCATCGAGAAGCTCGCCGATGACGCGAACGTGGACATGACGGATCTGGTCGGGATCGAGAGCGACCCGCATCACAGGCCGGAGCCGCGCACGGTCCGCCAACTCGCCGACTGCTTCGATGTGTCCCGGTCGGGGCTGATGCAGGTGGCCGGGCTGGCCGCGCCGAAGGATGCGAGACTGCTCGACGAGGCCGTCCGTTTTGCCGCGCGGTCGAGGCCGACGGCGGCACTGACGCCCGAAGAGAGCGCGGCGCTGGAAGCGTTCGTCGCCGTGCTGGGCGAACAGAAGTGACCGGCGGGAGCCGTATTGGCCAGGAACCGCGTCCTTTCCGGCCAGGACGGCCGGGGATGTCGACGGTCGCGTCGAGCGCGTGTTGCGGGGGCCCGGCCATCCCGACCCCCGCTTCGGCCCGAGGACGTGCGCGAACTGCTGAAGCTCGACCGCGTGTTCCACGCGGCCGATGACCCCGGCGTGCCCGACACGATTTCTTCCCGGCTGCAAACCCGGGAACCGCCACGAGGTGCCGCCGCCTCTCTCCCGGCGGCCCGGGAGCTTTCCCGAGCCACGGAAACAGGTCGGCTTGAACGTGATGCCGGGCCTGGTGCAATGCCCGCATTGGCGCCATGGGGCCGCTCTCCCTGTCGGGTCTTCGGAAACCCGACAGGATCACGGAGCGGCCCCGATCGCCGGGGAAACCCCCCGGCCACGGCGAAAAAATCCTCCTCGAACGCGGAATCCCGGATGCGGCCCGGATGACCGGAACGTTTCGTCCCGTCGCCCGGAAGCTCATGGGGACCGCGAGGCTCGGCTGGCACCGGATCCCGGTCGCGACCGTCTTCAGGCCGGC
This sequence comes from Alphaproteobacteria bacterium, assembly GCA_965214975.1. Classification (GTDB taxonomy): domain Bacteria; phylum Pseudomonadota; class Alphaproteobacteria; order MPNO01; family UBA830; genus JAJEBT01. Next base: position 64,931 of record OZ244055.1, on the reverse strand, counting down.
GTGTTCCGGCCTTGCCCGGCAAGCGCTGTTCGAACGCGTCCGTTCCCGATCATCCCCCGGGATGCCGTTCGGGCAACGGGCGGAAAACTCCTCGCTCCGGCGCGTTGCACCGACGCCGTGACCACGATTCGGTCGGGCACACGGCAGATGCGGTTTTCCAGGGGATCCGAGAGCGGTCTCGTCGCCTCGGCGACAAGCGGTTGCAGTTCGGCCATGCGATTGCGGGAGGCCGGCATGACGATCACCGGGATCGGCAACTGGCCGACGTTCTGCCGATGCCCGATGCCCCGGTCCACCGTGACAGGAGCGTCGGGGCCCCCGGCGCCGGCGAACGTGAGCGGGAGACCGTTCGCGGTGCCCGCCCATCCCGCATCCTGAACCGTCCGCACCGTGAACGATTCGGGGAAGGACGAAGCCGGGCGCCTTGGCACGGACCCGTCAGGCGGCAGCTTCATCGCCGCCGGAAACCGGCATTGCCGTCGCGGGTTCCAGCAACGCCACCGCCTGGCGCCGGGACACGGTCGGGTGGTCCGCCAGGAAATCGTCGAGCCGGTCCCCGGCCCCGGGACGCTCCATCAGGATGCGCACCGGAACCCGGGTTCCCGCGAACACGGGGGTTCCGCCAAGGATGTCCGGGTTGCGTTCGACGAGCGTGTCGGTCATCGCGATGCTCCGGACCGGACGGGATCGGGCACGGGACGGGGCCCGGCCCGCCTTCGAGGCCGAACCGCCGAAGGCCGCGGCATCGGGCCCGGCATCGGTTCCCGCCCGGAACGTCGGCGAGTTCGCTCGCCTTCCGCAGGCGCGCGAACGAGGTGTAGCGCGGACCCTGGACGACGCCAGGCTGGGCGTCTCCGAAGGGAACGGGCCCGACGGGCCTGGCGCTCCCGGAGAACACGACCTTGCACCTGCCGCCTTCGCCGTGGGGTCCGATGCGGGAAACGGACGGCGACGGGGTGCTGGCGCACCGCTTCCCGATCCTCTTCGGAAAGCTCCGGATACCGGTTCCCGACGATCTTTTCCATCCGGACCCGGCTCCATTCCTCGGGCAGGAGCCGCTCCCCGAAGAGCCTGCGCTCGCCGGGAGTCCCGTCCTTGGCGAACGCGGAGGCTACCCCGTTCGGGTTTTCCCGGCAAATGCGCTCCGCCTTCTCGCAAGCCTGGTTTCTTGTCCGGCGACGGGCGAACCGGCCTGTCCGGCAGGGCGTTCGGGAACGCGTTTCGCCGGTCCGGGCGCCGGTTCGTGCCTCGGGAAGCGGGCACCATCGACGATTTGACGGCACCGCACGACCGGTTGTTCCGGGCTCTTTTGCAGGATCCGCGGATGGCGGACCGGATGATCCGCGACCTGCTTCCCGCCGCGTACGCAGCCCGCTTTCCCGACAGGCCGGTGCGGCCGGCGGACGGGACTTTCCTCGACGACGAACTCCGGGCCCTCCGCAGCGACGGCCTTGTACGAGGTGGGGCTGCTCTGGGGGGGGCGCCGTCCACCGCCTGCGTTCTTCTCGAGCACAAGAGCACCGTCGAGCGAAAAACGCGCTTCCAGATCGCGAACTGCATGATGGCTCTCTGGGACCGCATCGAGCGCCAGCGTGACGCGCCCGCCCTGCCGCTGATCATCCCCATGGTCGTCTGTCACGGCAGCGGGCGATGGAACGCGCCGACTTCGCTGCCGGGCATGGACGACGCGCCCGGGGAACTGTCGTCGCTTGCGGGAAACATGTCCCACGTCGTGTGCGACCTCCGGGACATTCCGTTCGAGCGGCTTTCGGAGGACGCGTTTCCGCGGGCGGGGCTGGGCGCGCTGAAGTTCTCCTCGGCCCGGCAGATGCCGAGGGAGGTTCTGCGCGACATCCTGGAGAGCCTTTCCAGCCCCGGCGGGAACCGCTTGCTTGGACCGCAGAGCTGGTATTACATTTCCGTCGTCTGCGACCTTGATCGTGCCGAGGTCGAGGAGTTGATGCCGAAGGGCGGATCGCGCTTGAGGGAGGTCATCATGCCGACACTGGCGGAGACGCGGCGTGCCGAGGGCAGGGCGCAGGTCGTCAGGGCCGGTTTCTTGTCCGGCGACGGGCGAACCGGACCTGAGAATGGTACAGGGCCTGTCCGACGGGTCGTTCGGTAGCGAATCTTGAGACAGGTTCACGTTCTGCTGGGGCTGCTGCTGTTCCTGCCGTGGCTGGCGTTGCTGGGCTGGATGGCCGAGGCGTCCTGGTTCCTGACCGACGACGCCTTCATCAGCTTCCGCTACGCCCGCAACCTGCTGGAAGGGCACGGCCTGGTCTTCAACCCGGGCGAGCGTGTCGAGGGGTACTCCAACTTCCTGTGGGTGCTGGAGCTGGCGGCGCTCTGGGGTGCGTTCGGCCTGCGTCCCGAGCACGCCGCCCCGTGGCTGTCGACGGTCTTCACCGCCGCCACGCTCGCCGCGATGCTGTGGTGGGCGGCACGTTCGCCCGCGCTGTCCCACCGGTGGCTGGTCGCCTGGATGGCGCTGGGGCTCGTGTGCGGCAGCGCCACCTTCGCGGTATGGACTTCCGGCGGCGGACTGGAAACGCGGCAGTTCACGTTCTTCGTCGTCCTGGCCGTGGTGTGCCTGGGCCTTCACCGGGACCGCCGCCCGGGGCTGCTGGCCGCTTCGCTGAGTCTGGCGCTGGCGGCGCTGACCCGGCCCGAGGGACCGCTGATCGCCGCGTGCTGTTTCGGCTGGTTCGTCTTCCAGCGACGGGTGGACACCGGCCGTTGGCGGCCGGACTGGCGCGACGTCGCGAGCCTGGGCGCGCCGTTCATCGTGATCGTGGCGGCGCACTACCTGTTCCGCTACGGCTATTACGGCGAGTGGTTGCCCAACACCTACCACGCCAAGCACGTGCGGCCGTGGTACGAGGCGGGCTTCCGCTATCTCTGGGCGGCCGTTCTGGAGACCGGGCTGTACCTGCTGGCGCCGCTGGCGCTGGCGGGGTTGTGGGCGCGCTGGCGGACGGCGCGGGACGGAACCTGCGCGCTGGCCCCGGCCTGTGTCGTCGTTCACGCGGCCTACGTCGCCCGGATCGGCGGCGACCACTTCGAGTGGCGTCCGCTGGACTTCCACTGGCCGTTGCTGGCCGTCCCCGCCGCCGCGGGCATCGCCCGCCTGGGCGCCTGGGCCGCCGCCTGCCCGCATCCAGGCTCCCCCCCCCCCCCCCCCCGGTTCCGGTTGGCCGGGAACCCGGGCATGCGCCCTGGTCCTGTTCGCACCCGTACTGTTCTACGCCGGGGCCATGCAGGGCGCGCTGCTGTTCGAGTCCGCCAGGAGCGGCAGGAGTCTTCACAAGAGTCTTCATTGGAACCCTCCCGAGCTCGACGAGCGGAACGCGGGGTGGCTGCTCGCGGCGCCGGGGATGGGAACGATCAACGCGGTCGCCAGCGACCTGCGCCGGAATCTCAATCGGCAGAACGTGGGGAACAGATTCGCGGACCATCGCGGATTCGCCGAAAGGCGGCTTCGCCACTGGCGACCGTACGAGAGCATGGAACGCGGCGCGATCCCCGATGATGCCGTGACGGCCCGACGGGTCATAGGCATTTCATCATTCTTTCTCCCGGACCTGAAGGTCATCGACACCTGCGGATTGACCGACAAGACGATCGCGCGCCATCCGGTCTCGCGGCCCAACAGCCAGCGGAGCATGGCGCACGACCGTTCCGTGCCGCCCGGATATCTCGACGAGCGCGGGGTCCGCCTCTACGAAGTCTTTCCGGCAGCTCCCGGCGAAGCCGAGGCCCTCGGCGTGGCGCCCTATGCCGTTCGGGTCGGTTCCGGCCTGTGGATGCCTTTCGACGCGGACCGCCGGTGGGTGCGCGAGAACTTCGCGGCGTTCTCCGACAGGGAGGCCGTGAACGGGCGCCTTGCGAGTCCCGTCACGGTCGCCGCCGTCATCGTCGGCGACGGCAGTGCCGCCGTGGACGAGGAGTTCGTCGTCCGCCTGTCGGACGCGACAAGAAAGGCCGGTGTCACGGACCGCGGAACGTGGCGATTCGAGCGCGGCGATGACGAGGCGGGATGGAGCCGGATCCCGAATGGTGGCCTTTGCGGCGAGAGCTTCCGGTACATCGTGTCCGCGGCTGACGTCGGCCGCCGTCTGCGGGCGCACGTCTTCTTCACGGACGCGGCCGGCAACCGGGTCAAGGCGGTCACCCCGGCCTCGGCTCCGGTGGCGAGGAGATGACGCCGTGCCCGGGAGCGTCGGCCCGCCCACGCGGAACCCGATGCGCAATGGCTGGACGATGCGCCCGTCCGCGACCTCCGCGCAAACCGGTGTCTTCCCCGCGCTTCGACGAGCCGTCCCGGCTCCGGCACGGAAACCGCGCCCGCCCGACGGTCATCGCCGGAGCCGCCGAAACGGAGCGATTTCACGCGGTCGGTTCCCGCGAAGCGAGCCATTCCTCGACGTGAAGGACGATGCTTTTCCCGATGGCCAGGCCGAGCCTGACGGGAACGGCGTTGCCAACCAGCCGGCCGACGGTCTTCCGGCGAACGGGCTCGCCATCGGGAACGAACCTGTAGGTTTTCGGGAAGCCCTGGAGAATGGCCCCCTCGCGAAGAGAGATGGCGCGATCCTGCTCCGGGTGCCCGAACCGGCCGTTGCCGAAGCCGTAGTACTGTGTCGTCACCGTCGGGGACGGATCGGACCAGGTCATCCGGCCGTAGACGCCGGGATAGGTCTTTCCCGACTTCTCCCGATGACACGACGCGCGGAGGCCGCTGTCCCAGTCGCGCCAGCTCCCGCCCGGTACTGCTTGCAGCAGACTGACAGGGCGATTCCAGCGAAACCCCCGGAAAACAGCAGCTGTTCCCGGAATGCGTCAGATGAAGTTCCAATTAGAGCCCTCACAAGCAACGTCACGCCACGAGATGGTCGGTCTCCGGGCGAACCTCGGCCACGACAGCAGCGACATGGACATTCCGCACCCCATGGTCCGGCAGGAATCGTCCACGCATGCCATTGGCAAGGTTTTCGAACTCTGTCATGTCTCGCTCACCTGCCGGTGCTTCTGCGTCAGATAAGCCGCGAACGACGCGCAGGCTCCGTACATGAACACGGCCTCGTCTAGGCCGACATCGGCGGCGTCCCTGTCGAGCAGGGCATGACGGAGACCCTGTTCGTCGCTGGTGTAGCCGTAGAGTTTTTCAAACGCCTGTCTGAGCGCCGAATGTTTGAGCACACCAGCCCTTTCAAGAGAAACCAACGCCTGCCCTAAGGTAGGTTTGGATTCGGGAACGATCATTCCGGCTACGGATTCGACCGCGTGAATGCAGTCGGTGATCGCATCTGCATACTGGCGTAGGTTGATATGTTCCGCCGCCTCCCGTAAATGTGTTGCTGCTCCGTCCATGTCGCTTTCACGGATCGTTTCGATAGCCCTTTGTATTTCCTCACCTTGTTCCCTGGTTGCGCATGGAATGAATCGATAGGGAAATCTCGACGAATCCAACCGATAAGCCGCTCCATGTTTTTCGAACAACTCTCCAATCTTAAAAGAAAATGGTTTGGAGATAGCACGTTCTTGAATCATTATTTCAATAAAATCCAAAACACGATTAAATTTTCCATGGATAAATTCGTTTTCCACTTTTAATTGAAATTCTGCGTAAGAAGAAGAGGTATATATTTCTAAAATTTTTTCATATTTTCCCAAAGCAGATTTTATATTTTCTTGACTTCCTATTGAAAATTCACAATCATCTTTTTTAGGATAAAGGGATAAAATGTGCAAATTTCTAATTTCCCTATGAAAAACATTACAAATGTCTCGTCTCAAATCATCCGAAATTTCTTCAAGCCGCATCGGATCCGGTAGCGGTTCGTACCCGTAGCGTTGCGAGAACGTGAGGTGAGCCGGAAGATCACGCTCGTCAGCCATCGTGTGTCATCCTCAAACATCGGAGCCACTTACAAAATTCCGCGTTCAAGGGGAATTCCTTCGCCGTGGCCAGCGAATTTCTCCGGCAGCTGGAACCACTCCGTGATTTTGCTGGGTTTTCCGCAATCTCTACAGGGAGAGCGGCCCCATGGTGCCAAGACGAACATCGTACCGATCCCGGCATCACGTTCAAGTCGATTTTTTCCAGTGGCCCGAGGAAGATCTCAGGCCGCCTGGCGAGAAACACCGGCACCTCTTGGCGGTTTCCGGGTTCGTGCGCGTCGGGAATTTTCTTCTCCGATTTCGACAGCCCGGGGCAAGCGGCGAGTCGCGGGAAGATCTTCGGGATCGCCGGTTTCCCCGGGATGCAGGAACTTCGCCCAAGCACCGTCGGGGGTGTTGCGGAAACGGCGGGCCAGCTCGTCGCGGGCGTTCCGTCGTCCCGCCGGCCGCGGCGGCTCCTCCAGCGAAAGGGAAAACGGGGACCGGCGTGCCGGAACGCGATCACGTCGCCGGCGACGACGCGAGGGCGCCGGCGAGTTCCCGCACCCGCCGCGGCCCGTCGTCGTCGGGCCGCCAGTTCCCGCCCAGCAACCGGGCGGGCGTGCCGCCGTCGAGAAGCTTGCGGGGACGGTCGAACCAGCGCCGGACGCCGATGCCGTCGTGCGCGCCCGCAAGATCGCCGACGACGAAGGCCAGGAAGTGAAGACGGGCCGCGACCGGGTCGGGCGTGGACCGGCTGCCCGAAAGATACCGTCGCGCCTCGGACCGGGAGATGCCCAGGAGGCGGGCCAGCAGGTCGGGCCCCAGGACGCCCTGCAGAACCCGCCATTCATGCGCGGGCGCGGGCGATTCGTCGAGCGTCTCGCTGATCCTCTCCAGAAGGGCGGCCAGCCGTGCCGGCTCGGAGCGTGACGGGCGATGAAGCTCCGGAAGGAGGGCCTGGCCGATTCCGGCCTCGGTCATGCCCGTCCGCAGTTCCCGCATGGCGCCGTCGTCCAGACACGCGACCTGTCGGGACAGCAGGCCCATCGCGTCGGCGCGGCTCAACGCGGCGATGGCCGCCGACGCGACCCTCGGATCGTCGAACGGGCTCCGAACGGACCGGATGCGGAGATTTGCCACGATCCGAACACTACCCGCTGGACTCGGCGTGGCCAATCGTCGTCCGACCGTCCCCCGACACGTTGCACATCGACCGGGCCGGCATTTCCGTCCCGGTCTCCGGGAGGTTCCCGCCGACGTTCTCCGTGGTGCGGGATGCCGAAACATGCCGGCATCGGTTCGCGGCGAACCGGCATCCCGACGGCGGCCGGCAAGGTCGGCTCGTCCCGACGCGCCTGTCGCGTTCAGGCCGCCGGCGGCCCCGCGCCGGGCTCCCCGGAAAAGCGGCCCGCGCCCGGGAGTTCCGCAAGTGGTTCCGCTGTTCCATGCATCGCGCCGGATGTTGCGCTGGTAATCCGGTTTGAAGGAAGATAGCCTGTTCTAAGCCTGCTTGCACGGGAGTAACCGATTCCACATGCTTGGACCCGCAGCTAACAAGGAACGGCACCCGATCGGCCATGCCTGGCTCAGACGCGAACTGGGCCTGCAGGTTCCGCCACCCGCGGTGGAAAGCTACATCGTGGCCGGCGCGCGGCGGACCGAGATCCACGGCTCCAGGATCGTGGAACTCTACCCCCGGCAATACGCCACGGATGGATCGGTGGTGTCGCATCTGCGATTCGCGTTGCGCCACGAGCCCACGGATCTCGGGGTGCTGGCCGCCGCCCTCGGGACGGTCGAGGCCGCCGACATCGAGGCCTGGGTCCGGGCGGAACCCACGGGCGCCTTCAGCAGGCGGGCGTGGTTCTTCCGCGAGATGGTCACCGGCCGGACGCTGGACCTCGAGAACGCAAGCGCCGGCAACTATGTCGAGGCCCTGAATCCCGACAGGCACATCGTCGCCGAGCGCCGCAACTCGCCGCGCCACCGCGTCGCCGACAACCTGCTCGGCGGCCCCGGCCTGTGCCCGACGGTCCGGCGCACGCCGCGGTTGACGGAAGCGATGCGTCTGCGCGTGGACGAGGAGGCGCGCGCACTCGTCGAGAGCCACGACCCGGCCATCCTCGCCCGGGCCGTCAACTACCTCTACACGAAGGAGACGCGCTCCTCCTTCGCCATCGAGGGCGAGACCCCGAGCGCCTCGCGCACGCAGCGGTTCGTCGCCGCGCTGAGGGCGGCGCCCGATCTCGATCCGGCCGACAAGGCCGCGCTGGTTCGCCTCCAGGGCGATATCGTCGATCCCCGCTATGCGGCATCCGATTGGCGAGGCTTCCAGAACTTCGTGGGCGCGACCGTCGGCGGACACCGCGAGGAGGTGCATTTCATTTCCCCGCGGCCCGAGGACGTGCCGGCTCTCATGGACGCCTGGACGGCCTTGACGCGGCGCGTTGTCGAAGGCGGTGTCGCCCCTGTCGTGGCGGCGGCGGTCTCCGCCTTCGCCTTCGTCTTCGTCCACCCGTTCGAGGACGGTAACGGCCGCATTCACCGATTCCTCGTGCACCACGTGCTCGCCAGATGCGGCTACAGCCCGCCCGGCGTCATCCTTCCCGTTTCCGCGGCCATCCTGCGCGACCGGGCCGGCTACGACGCGACGCTCGAAACCTTCTCGCGGCCGCTCCTCGAGTGCATCCGCTGGCGCTGGACGGCCGGGCGGGAGATCGTCGTCGAGAACGAGACCGCCGATCTCTACCGCTATTTCGACGCGACCGCGTTCGCCGAGTACCTGTGCGACCGCGTGGCCGACGCCGTTCGTCGGGATCTCAAGGAAGAGCTCGGCTTCGTCGCCGTCTTCGACCGCGCGTTCGAGGCGGTGTGCGAGATCGTGGACATGCCGGACCGCCGGGCGTCCCTGCTCGTGAGCCTGTGCATGCAGAACCTCGGGCGGCTTCCCGAGGCCAAGCGCCGGGACTTTTCCGAGCTGGACGATGCGGAGATCGGGGCGATGGAGGCCGCCGTCCGGGAAGCCATGCGGGAGCAGGACCACCGGTTGCCGGGTTGACAGGCTCCCCTTTCCCCGTCCCGGGCCACGGCCTCCCCGAAGGGAGCCGCGCAACCGCCCGGGTCCGGTTTCGCCGGGCGTCGGGAGGCGCGGGAGCGGGCGGTGCGGGCGGGCGCCCGCTCGTGACGCGTCCGCTCGAGACCGCGCGGCGGGAAAAGTCTCCGGCTCCGCCAGAGCGCGGAGGCGGAGCCGGAGACCCGCCACGGCGGCCGGTTTCGCGAAACCGCGGCGCCCGGGACGGAATCCGCGCCGTTCGCCCGCCCGCGAGGCGGGGGCCGCAGGTTTTTGACCCGCGATTCCCGGTGGCATAGTTTGACGGACGATCCGTGGAAGGCCTCCAGGCCGGACGGGAAGCGTCGCCATGAGAATCGGCATCACCGTTCGGGATCCCGGCCCCCGAGACAGGTTCCGGCGCGAATCGCGGCAGGTCGGCGCGCCGATGGAAGAACCGGTTCGCGGGCCGATCCGCGGGAAGCGCGCGGGGGGCGGGCGCCGCCCGAAACCGTCCGCGGCCTTCGCGCGGCATCACGGAGCGTGGCCAACGCCCGGGCGCGCGCGGATCCCGGAGGCCGCTCCGGCGAGGCTCGCGGGGGAACGCCCGTGATCCGCGTCCCCGTGAACCCCGAGCTTCTGCGTTGGGCGCGGGAGCGCGCCGGCGTCGCGCAGGAGGATCTCGCGGCGAGGTTCGAAAAACTGCCAGACTGGGAGAGCGGCGAGCTCCAGCCGACCCTGAAGCAGCTGGAAGCGTTCGCCCGCGCCGTCCATGTGCCTTCCGGCTACCTGTTTCTCCGCGAGCCCCCCGACGAGAGCCTCCCGATCGCCGACTTCCGCGCCTTCGCCGGGCGCGCGGTCGCGCGCCCCAGCCCGAATCTTCTGGACACGATCCACGCTTGCCAGGAACGGCAGGACTGGTATCGGGATTTCGCCCGCGTCGCCGGCGAACCGGATCCCGGCTTCGTCGGGAGCGCCTCGGTCGAAGCGTCCCCCGGAACCGTCGCGGCGCAGATGCGGGAGACCGTCGGGTTCGACCTGGCCGCCCGCCGGGAGTGCTCGACCTGGACCGATGCGCTGCGGCTGCTCATCCGTCAGGTCGACGACGCCGGTGTCCTCGTCATGGTGAGCGGCGTCGTGACGGGCAACAGCCGCCGCCGTCTCGATCCCGCCGAGTTTCGCGGCTTCGCGCTGTGCGATCCGCTCGCGCCACTGATTTTCGTCAACGGCAAGGACACGAAGGCGGCGCAGATGTTCACGCTCGCCCACGAGCTCGCGCATGTCTGGCTCGGCGCCACGGCCCTGTCGAACCTCGGGGCGGCGCCCGAGCAAGGCTTCAGGAGCGAGGAAGTGTGGTGCAACGCCGTGGCGGCGGAGTTTCTCGTGCCGCTGGACGCCCTGCGATCCGGTCTGCGACCCGACGAGCCGCTCCCGGAGGCGGTGTCCCGGCTGGCGCGCGTCTTCAAGGTCGGCACGTTGGTCGTCCTGCGCCGCCTGCTCGATGCGGGCTGGCTGACCCGCGAACGCTTCGACGACGCCTGGGCGCAAGAGCACGAACGCCTGCGGACGCCCGTCCGGGCGGGCGGCGCCGGCGGCGACTTCCATCGCACGACGGTCGCTCGGGTCGGGCAGCGGTTCGCTCGCGCGCTGGTGACGAGCACGCTCGAGGGCCGGACTCTCTACCGGGACGCGTTCCGGATGCTGGGCGTCAGGAAGACCGAGACCTTCAACAGTCTCGGGCGCAAAGCCGGGGTGCCGGCATGAGTGCCCGTCCCGTCGATTCGAACGTCTTCATCCAGGCCGGGAATCCGCACTGCGGCCTCGATTTCCGTCCCGCCTTCCGGGACTGGATGGTTGAGCGGAACGGCGCGGGCAAGGTCGCAGGCATCGACAGGGTTGCGGACGAACCGCAGGCCGGAGACGACGAGCTCGCGGAATGGGCGGCCGCGCGGGGCGACGAGTTCTTCATGCCACCGGACGACGCCGTATTGCCCGCGCTTGGCGACGTGAGCGCGTTTCCTTGTCGACCGTATCCATTCAAGCCTGCACCACGTTCACGGTGACGAGGGCTTCCAGATGCTTGTGCAGTGTCTGTGGCAAGACACCGCCCCTGATCAGAACCCCGGCTTCCATGTTCTTCTCCATGGCGTGACCGGTCAGGTTGGCACTGGAGATGAAACAGAGTCTCTCGTCGGAGACCGCCACCTTGGCGTGGACCTTGCCGCCAGCGAAGTCCTCGCCCTTGTCTTTCCAGAAGAAGACGCGGGCCAGCGGAAGCGCTCCCCGCATCCTCGCGATCCCGTCGACAGAAACGCCTCCGCCGTGTTTGTCGCTGGATTCCAAGAGCATGGACAGGGCAACGCCGCGATCGGCCGCCTTCGCCAGCGCGGCCATGATCGAGGCCACATCGTAAGCGACGAAGCTGGTCAGGAAGAGTCTTGCGCGGGCGGCGTTGATGACCTGAAGGAGCGCCTGTTCGGTCTTTCGCGTCGCGACAAGTCCGCTCGACGGGCCGGTCCAGACAAGTTCCGTGTCCGATTCGGAGCGGGCCTGACGGTAGGCGTGGCTTGCTCCGAGCAACATGCCCCGGAGATCCGCCGGTGGAACACCCGAGGCGCGCCAAGCGGCGGTCAGCCGGTCGAGCCGCGCTCTCCCGCCGGGACTCATCGGCCAGGTGTTCAGCTTCCCGGCGGACGCCGGTCCCGGCAATTCACCGATGGATCTCGCAAGCTGCCCGATCCTCTCGGCCGGCGTGTTGGATATCAGGTCGTAGACCGCTGCGAGCAGATTCTGCACGGCACCCCCCCCCTCAATCGAAGAACGCCGCGTCGGCGACTTCCAGGGTGGGAACGACGAGCGCTCGATCGATGTATCGGTTGCTCCGCTCGCACGATGTTTCGGAAACGAACGAACAGGCATGGCAAGATGCCGCGTGCAACGAGCGGTCTCGGCCTGGTTCGTGTTCGGCACAAAGCGGATCCGAAGAGCAAATCCTCGCACGGGACCGTGCCTGCGAGAGAAGGCGCCCGAGATTCTCGGGCTTGCCGAGGTCGACGAGGCCGCCGAGCGTGCCGTCGGAATCGGCGGCAGCCGTGTACACGAGTATGCCGGCCTGCGGGCGTTCCTCGTCGGGGTCGGCGTAAATCCGCTCACGGATGCTGGCGGAGTTGTAGCCGCACTCGAGAGCCAGTTCGCGGATCAGGAGGTGCGCGACTGTGTGCAGCAGCACGTAGCGTCCACCGGGATAGCCTTCGTCGGGATCCAGCCGGCGGGCGTTACGCCACCCCTTGTGGCCGTCGACCAGTGTCGCGTCGCGCGCCCGAACGGCGGGCCGCCTCTCCCATTCCCGGAGAACCTCCTCGTCGAACCGAATGAAGATTCCTTCCCCGTGCACCTGGCCGGCGGGCACCCATGTCGGCGGTTCGGCACATATCGGGGCCCTGGGCGGGCGTTCGTCGGGGTCGCCCGATTCCTCCGGAGCTTCCACACGGGTGAAGCCGAGCAGCGCGTTGACTTCACGCAGGCGTTCCAGGAGCAGCACGCCGGCAATTCGGTTCTCGAAACCCGCGGGAACGTCCGCCGGCTTGCTCAGAAAGTGCGGCCAGTCCGCAGGCGGGCTGGGGTCGGTCAGGATTTCCCATTCGGGATCCCTGATTTCCGCCTCCGACACAGGGGCCGGTGCTTCGTCTGTCCGCATGGCCTCAAGGGCGCCCCAAATGGCGGCGGACGAATGCTTGTCGATTCCCGGAAGGGTGCCAGTCATCTTCAAGGTCTTCGCAACGACAGCGACTTCGGCTTCCGAGGCGGCCTCCCCGAAATAGTTCCAGCCGTCGCGCACGAGCTGCGAGACCGGGTCTCGCCCGAGCGGGATGGCGAGGGCCGACAAGTTGTCTGGGAACCAGCTATTGGTCGCCCCCAGCAGCACGGCGCGGGCCTGCTCTTCGCAATCGCCGTCGTAGCGGTCGAGATGCGGATGGCGTCCGCGGCAGCGCGGCAGGTTCTGCGTGCCGGACTTTCCGAAGGCGTGCGCCATGGTGCGCGACGCACCGCATTCGTCGCACTTGACCCAGAGGTTTTCCGTCTGGAGCGATGCGCCGCTCTCGAAGAACCTCAACGTGCCTTTGCAGTCCGACGGTCCGCTGTGCACGAAATAGTGCCACGGGAAATCGTCGAGATGGCCGTTGCGGCACGCAAGGAGAAAACGGGCCGGAACGGCGTCCGCGTCCTTTGCGGGCAGGTTGCCGCGCGATCCCCTGCACGCCTTGTGGACGAAGCGCGTGTTCTCGGGCCGGTAGCGGTTTTCCTTGATCTCGAACAGCCCGAGATCGAACTCGGACAGCAGGCCGCACTTCACGCAGCGCAGCCAGCGCGGGAACGGCCTGACGGGAACGCCGATCAGCGCCTCGGCAGAATGCGGATCGATGTCCTCGCTCTGTTGGAACGGCGGCACGCGCAGGCTCTGGACCTGCTGGCCGAGCCTGTCGCGCACGGCGGACAGCAACCGCGCTTCCTCGATCGGGATGCAGCGGTCCATTTCCCAGCGATCGACGCCCATCGTGACGACGGACAGGCTGGGCAGGTCGATCAGCGAACCGGGACCGTAGGTCCAGAGAATCTGGCTGGGCCGGACTTCTCCGACGGGAGATCTCCCGCTCATGCCGAGCCCTCCCCGTCGTCATCATGTGCGGGCGGCGCCGTCCAGGCCGGTCCCTCTGCGCCGAACCGTGACGTGTTCATCACGAGTCTGACTCCGGGTTCGACTTCGCGCATCGACGTCGGGACCGTGAAGTTGTCCCATGTCCTGATGCCGGGCCGATGCAGCAGCGGCACGATCCTGTCCTTGTCCTGGCCCTTCTTTTCATAGGCGAGTGTGCGTCCCGGCCGTGCCGCTTCGGTCGCCCATTCGTCGATGCGCTCTTTCAGTGCGGCCGAAGCGAGCTCCTTGACCGCGGATTGTTCGGAGATCGACCAGGCCCGGCCGACGAGCACCTCGGCAGCGTGCGCCACCTCGTCCTTGTCAGTCCGATCCAGGGTGCCCGCGCCCGTGTTGGGATTGAACAGATCGTTTTCGAGCCGGAGCACGCTGAGCATCGCGCCGGTCAGGCCGCGGTCCATCGCGCGCGGCGAAAACGGCGTCACCGAATGCGCTTCGACATGCTTGTAGAATGTCGCGTGGTAATGCTCGAAGGTTTCGTAGTGCGACAGGTCGCGCGGGCGGGACCAGGTCAGGACCGTGCAGACGAGGCCCGGGAAGAAACGCCCGATGCGGCTGGTGGCCTGGATGTACTCTGCCGTGCCCTTCGGCTGCCCGTTGACAACCATCAGGCCGAGACGATTCACGTCGACGCCGACCGACAGCATGTTCGTCGCGAGCACGACATCGATCGAACGGGGATCGCCTTCGTCCCATTGCGTGACGAATTTGCCGTCCTTTTCGTCGAAGGACGCCTTGAACTTGATCTCCAGCTCATCGAGACATTTCGGAATCTCGCGGTTCGACACGCGCGAGGTCAGTTCCCGCACGGAATTGACGCTGCGCTGGGACAGACCCGGGCGATCGACCTGGCCCATCCCGACGCGGTAGCACCGTGTCTGCACGTCGTCTTCGGCAAGGCGCCTCATCCCGCCCAATTCCCTCAGCGAATTGAAGTACCCGACTGCAGTCAGGTAGGGATCCGCCGACTCGCCGAATCTGTCGAAAAGCGCTTGCGCCGCCGTCAGGAAGGTGGCGTACACGCGAATGAGCATCGCGGGACGGGAACTGCCCGGCGAGCACACGCCGAAATACCGGCGGCCCGGCATTCTCGCGACCGGTCTTTGCACGGAGAAGAAGTCGTCCGCGACGTCGAGTCCGTTTGGCGGAAAGATCGCGACGCGGCGCATGAAGACGTTGTTGACCTGTTCTTTCGCCCTTCGCACCGTCGCTGTCGAAGCGACGATTTTCGGTTTGACGATCTTGTCGCCCGCGGTCCATGCGCACAGTTGGTCGACCGCCGTCTCGTAGAGGCCGACCATTGTGCCCAAGGGTCCGCTGATAAGATGGAATTCGTCCTGTATGACGAGGTCCGGAGGCCGGATCCGACGAATGGACCTGGCCTTGGTCGCGGCCAATTGGCCCTGTCTGTTGTGAGTGCCGCTGCAACTCGCTTCCGGCCAGAGCAGGCCGTGGCGCGCACATTCGGTCGTGGCGCGCCCGAACAGGGTCCGGGTTCCGCCACGCCAGGCCATCATCGCGAACTTGTCGACGGTCGCGACCATCATTGTCGGCGGGCGGTGATAGATTTCCTCGTCGACGACCAGAACCGGCAGACCGGGGTGGGGCTTCCCGCTCGATTTTCCCCTCGAGAACTCGCAGCGCCCCATCCTGTCGCCACAGTAGATCTTCGTGCGCAGCAGAGTCCTGTCCACCTCGATGTCACGCTTGTCGGACACGACCGATCCGCACCACGGGCAACTCGTCAGCTGGCCCGGCGACGCCTCGCCGGCCGCGAACTTGTCGGGATCCCGGATTCTCCGGATGGCCGCATCGCTGTCGTCTGTCGTGCCGGGCGTGACCCTGTTGCCGACCCACAGGCCGATCGTGAACGGCTCCGTCCCCAGACTGTCGTCACCGGCGGCGAGCGCCTCCAGTCGTGTCACTTCCATGGCGCAGATCAGTGCCGTCGCGCGCTGGAACTGCTGCAACGTCAGCAACCGGAGCGTATAGCGCATGATGACGGTCAGGCCGCGGCTGCCGTCGTATCCCGCGACTTCCCCTTGCATGCGCCGGATCGCCATCGCGAACGCCGCGACGCCAAGGTAGGCTTCGGTCTTGCCGCCGCCGGTCGGAAACCACAGCAGGTCCGCGAAGGCTTCGACCGGTTTCGTGCGGTCCGCATGGGTCGGATCGGCGAGCGCCGGCAACGAAAGCAGGACGAAGGCAAGCTGGAACGGTCGCCACGAGCGGTTCTTCCTCTTGTCGAAATCGGCGATCTCGACCTTCTCGCCGCGGCGGCGCGCCAGGGAGTACATGCTGCGCACGCGCTGCTCGGCCATCACGAGATTCGCGAACCGGAACGCTCTGAGCGCGAGATCGTTTTTCTCGTCGGCCAGCATCCGGACGCCCTCGACCAGACGTCCGTGGATTTCCGCGCAGCGGTCCAGCGCGGCACGGGCGTCCTCGTCAAAGCCCGCCACATCGGAGCCGATGCGGGCGCGCTGCTCGGCGATCCATTCGGCGTAGTCCGCCGTGAGAACGGACAGGGCCTCGACGAGAGGCAACCGTTCCATGCCCGCGAGTTCCCGCATGTCGAGACAGCCCTTCTCCACCATCTCGCGCATTGCCGGCCGATCCTCGGAACGGCGACCCGGCGTTTCGGTCACCGGCACTTCGTGTTGCGGCATCACGACAGTGCGGACCTCGATGGCGCGTTCCGTTTCCCCGCCGGCTGTTTCGGCATGGACCGCGACGCCGTGGCCGACCGCGAATTCGACCTGCCTGCGGTAGATCATTTCGAGCGTGTTCGACTCGGGGTCGTCCGATCCCGCGTGCACCGCCAGCCTGCGGCGAAAGACCGCCGGATCGGGAACGCCACTCGCCGCCCGCACGACGAGTTCAGGCTGGAAAAGCCAGGCGCTGTCCTTGTTTTCGTCGGGCTCTTCCAGCGCGTTCACGAGGAACAGCGTGACGAGACGGTCACCGTTGGCGTTCCTGTCCCGCACCGTGCCCTGCACGCGAACTTCAGGCTGGGACGAATCCGGGGCTTGCCGGGGAATCGGGCCCGCGCGCAAGTCGATCTCGAACCTTCCGCCGCTCGGAACGCGCTGCCACACCTTGACCTTCGGGCCTTCCTCCTCCTTGCCGGTTTCGGGGTTTTTCCGGGGTTTGCGGATCTCGGTATCGTGGTCCCGTCGATAACGTCCCCACCGGGCTTCGACCGCGATCGTTTCCACGTCGCCGCCGACGCAGAACGTCAGCCCGAAACTCGACGGAACAAGAGACTGGTTGTTCGCCGCGTCGATCTCGTCGAGCGCCTCGGCTTCGGGATCGACCCGGCCGGCCGCGCTGTAGAACTCCGCGCCCGGCTCGTGCCGGCCGCTGTGGACGCCGAGATCGCCTGGATCGGTGTCATCCGCTTCGGCGGCCAGAGGGCCTTCGAGCCCCTCGATGCCGCCGCGGTCCGATTTCATGGGAGCGAGCTTGCCGACGAGATACCGGTCGCGCACGCTCATGTCGAGGATGCGTTCGCGCGGTCCGTTGGCCGGTCCCAACAGGTCGTCCATGACGGCCAGTTGCAGCAACTCCCTGACATACGCCGCGTCGTCGCAGAGCGGGATTTCGTCGAGTGTCCTGCCCGCGAGTGTCGGCAACGCCTCGATGAAAGCGTTCCATTGCAGACGACCGGCCGCGCCGCTCTCCGGCAGCGAGAGACCCGCGGTCCCTATCCCGACCGGTTGGGCCGCGGCAAGCATGCGATCGAAGAAGACGGTCGTTCTTTCCGGCCCGGCCCGAAGCCGGTACACCCGACCGGTGCGGACAAAGTCGCCGGCCGGCGTGGCGACGAGGATCCAGTCGTCTTCGACGATCGCGGAAACGGGTTCGGGAAAGCCGCGCAACGCGACCATGCGACCGGAAAAGGACGGCTCCTCCGCCGAGGGCGGCGCTTCGATCACGATCCAGGCGTTGCGGGCGTTCACCTTCGATCGCCCCTATATGCGATCCACGATCTCTTCAAGCCGGTCGAGTTCCCTGCTCTTCTCGAGGTACTCGGAGTAGGCGTTCTGCGCACCCTGTATGAGGGCGTCGTAATGAACGATCCGGCTGCCCGGAGAAACCGCGGTCATGGACGCCTTGACGCGATCGGGATTCTCCCTCTCTTCGTCCACGGGCCTCCCGAGAACGAAGACGACCTCGATGTTCGGTGAATTCTCGCCTTGCGCGCGCAATATCTTTCCGAGCTTGTCGACATAGGCTTGGCCCTGCTCCTGCAATTCCAGGAGCTTCATCTTCCGGTCCGCTTTCTTCAACTCGACGATGATGTGCTTTCCCGCGTTGGTTCGATACGCGATATCGACGCGTCCGAGCTTTTCCTTCTCCGTCAGGTCGTCCGTGATCACGTTCTCCCCGCCGAGGCGAGATTCCGTGACTTCGCTGCCTGTGGCCCGTTCCCACGCCGGGTCGAGAAGCCAGAGATGATCGAACAGGTAATTTTGCAGAACCTTCTCCTTGGCGTCCTCGTCGACGATTTCCCGGAAATTCCTGATCGCGTCCAGCCGTGACTTGACGATGTCCCGATAAAGCGCCGCTTCCAGCGCATCCCTGTCGGCAAGCACCGTCAACAGCCTGTCGACATCCTCGACGCCCGCGACGAACTCCTCGGTCGATCCGCGTATCCGCATCCGCTCGAACGCCAGGATGCCGTGCCGGTACAGGACTTTCCGGTCGTCCTCCTCGTCAACCGGAAGGGCGCTGAGTTTCGCGACCAGCGTCTCCGCGCCCTTCCTGAATCCGTCCGGCAGGGTTTCGAACCATTCCGAAAGTGCCGGGGAGGTTTCCTTCGCCCTTTCCACTTCGTGCTTGCGTCGCCATTCGGTCCAGCGTTTCTCGACTTTGGCGAGGCTGGTTCTCAGGAACGACAACAGGGCGGCATAGCGCTCGTCGTCCTCCTGCACACGCTGGCGGTCGCTGGTCGCGATATCGGGTTCGTCGTCCTGGTCGAGAAAGTCGGCCTCGATCTGGCCGGTGAGATACTTCGTGTACAGGCGGCCATCGTTGACCTTGTCGAGAATGTTCTCGTGGAACAGGCGACCGCGCGCGAGAACGACGATGCCGTTCAGGTTTCCGGTGTCCTCGTTGTCCAGCTGCTTGGGCAGGCGGGATGTCCCGATCCAGCCCTTGACGTTCCAGTCATCCGGCCAATCGTCGCAGCGGCGGGCAAGTTTCTCCCTTTCGAGGACATTCGGTATCGAGGCCGGATCCGGTTCGAAATCGCCGAACGCCCAGAGAAATTGCGCGATGGGAAGATCGCCCCGGTCGTCCGTGGTGACGGGCTGGCCATTGATCGTGATCCTGAAATCGTGCCGCTCCCCTATGACCGAGAACCGGCGCGCCAGCCTCTTCCGCAGCGCCGCAGCGCCGCGGCCAAGCCTTTGCCGCTTGATGTCCCGCAGAACGATTTTCGTGCCCCTGTCGACGGTGACTTCCCCATCCGGCAGCGGCTCCGGGCGGTAGTGCGGCTCCTTCCTCGCGACCGACTCGTGGATTCCATCGACGCTCATGCGAAAGCCGTGAGTCCGCCCTTCCTTGGCGGACTGCACCTCGATGAGTTTCGCGACCGAAAAAAGCGAGAGCTTGCCCAGGCCCTTGCGGCCCATGACCGGGCGGCCCCTGGCCGTGAATTTGCCGTGTTCCGCGTCTTCTTGGCGGCGGCGGTAGCCGACACGAAGATACTTCTCGTTCATGTCCGGGACCGTCATGCCGACACCGTCGTCGCGAATCTCGATCCACATCCTGTCCGGGTCGATCCGGATTTCGACGTTCTCCGCGTCCGCGTCCCAGGCGTTCGCGACCGCTTCCGTGAGCACGGCGGCGATGTTGCTGTAGAGATTGATCCCGAGGTGCTCGAGAACGTTCAGGTCGACCGTCATCCGGTACCGATCGCCCGTGTCGGCCCTGTCCGGTTGCGCGTCCGTGATGTTCCGCGGCCCCTCAGTCACCGGCCCCTCCGCTCTTTCGTGGTTTCCGTCCGTCAACGGCGCCAACCGGATCCGCCGCAACGGGGCGGTCAGCCGAAGCGGAACCCAACAGGTTGGCCTCCGGACCTCCGTCCGGGTTCGGCATGCCGTTCCTGATCGTAGCGCACCCGGTTTTCCCGGGACAACCGTCGCAACACCTCGATGCGCGCGGCTTCCGAGATCGTGTACCGGCCGCAGTTGTCGTCGGAAAGGTAGGCGACACGGTGGAATCCGTGGCCGAGATCGAGGTCCGTCCAGCCAAAGGACCGCGCCACCAGCTGGTCCATGTCCCGGGACAGGTCGCGCAATTCGGAGATTTCCGCGGTGCGGTCGGTTGCATCGTGAAACCGGTTGTAAAGCTTGGTCAGGCCGATTCGGTGCGCACCCATGACGTCGCGCCGGGCTTCGTGAAAACGCGATCCGATTTCCTCGAGGGCAAGCCTCTCCCCGGCGTCAATGTCCCTCGGGAACGGAAAGGGCTCGAGCACGTCGGTCGGACTGTAACGCAATCTGGTTTCCAACCTCGACGCGTGCTGCCATGCGAACGCCGTGTGTACGGCGGATTGAAGCACCGCGAAATTGTCATAGCCGCTGCTGGGAAAAACAAAAGTTGCATGGGAAAAAACTTGTTCCGCAGGTACAAATGAAATCGCCAAATTCTTGCTTACCCCTGACACAGCCAACACGCTTTGAGGCGGCTCCATATCCGGCGACCAGTCCTTGGGATGGCGTTCGAAACGATGGCCGAAACCGATGGAATGGTACAGCGCCTGACGAGCATTCCAGTGCAGCCACCAGGTTGAGAGAATGTTTCTGTAAGACTTCTGTCGACTCTGTTTGACGCGTTCGGGATGGACGCGCTTCCTGACCCGGTCGTAGGGGTCCGGATACGTCCTTGCGCGGTCTTCCGGCCAATCCCAGAAATTGATTGCATATCGACTCGGGCGTTGCTCGGGATCCGTGTTGAGATCCTGGCCGTTCAGGTACGGAAGGACGACGTCGGCATTGCGCTCGTCGGCGTCAAGCATGCGCAACGCCTGATCGACGGTAAGCACGAAGCCCATGCCGAGCAGAATGGAGCCCTGGAAGGCTGCCGACTTGTTCGCCTTTAGCCGCCTGGGACTCCACTCCTCGTTTTCCGACAGGAACGCGGAGACATGGCCCACGGACTTGCCGGCCAGGACTCGATTTCCGTGCCATTCCCCTTTTCGCACGTGCACGCGGCTCGTGACAACGGCGGCGGACCCCGGCCAGGGTTCGTTCGGACTCGCGGAATAGATGACCGCGCCGTGCCGAAGCATCCATTCGAGGCCGCCCTGCCTGGTATCGCCCTCGGCGATGGTGTTCGTGGCGAGGAGTCCGAATTGCCCGTCAGGGCGCAGGAGATCGAATGCCCGACGGAAGAAGTGACATGCCAGATCCGATTTCCTGGACGCTCCGGCGTGAATCCTGGACAGATGCTTGTTGTAAGCCTGCCCCATGACGGTGCTGATGCGTCCGCCGCCCAGAAAAGGGGGATTGCCGACCAGAGCGTCGAAGCCGCCGTTCCCGCGGCGGAACACCTCGGGAAACTCCAGCGGCCAATGGAACGGCTTGCGCGAAGGCTTGCCGGGCGGAAGGTCGGCCCGGAGGTTTTTCAGCGTCCGGTCCGAGAGCGCTCCGGCGTCCCGGCAGGTGCCATCGATGAGGTCGCCCGCATCGATCGACAGATCGACCGTATCCCGTTTCGAGGCGTCAGCCAGAAATTCCCCGGTGAGCGAATCCGCGACGATCTCGAGTCTCGCAATCTCCTCTCGGGCGCGCCCGTCCTTCAGGGCCATGAATTCGATGTCGCGGATGTCGCGTATCGGTCGATTGCGGATCTCGACCCGGAGTCCGAGCGCGCGCTCGACCGCGGCGTCGATCTTCGCGGCGAAGAGCTTCCTGGAGCTGCCTTCGCCGGGCGTCATCTCGAGACAGAGAAGCTGATCGAGGTCGCGAATGCCGAGCAGGCTGTCGCCGCACCGCAGGTTGTGATCGAGAAAACCGAACGGGCGGCCTTTCGCGAGAGTGACGAGCCATATAGACAGCTTGGCAAGCTCCACCGCGAGCGGATTCAGGTCGACGCCGTACAGGCACCGTTCGGCGATCAGCCGGCGCGCGGTCAGCATCCTGTCTTCGTCACTGCCGGCCAGCGGTTCCAGCGCACCGATGTCGGGAACGACCTCCCCTCCCTCCGTGATCGCCCGGCCCGCCGACTCCGCTTCGGCCCAGGCCTCGACCAGCCTCTCGGACAGCCAGCGGCAGACCTGAACGAGAAACGCGCCGGAGCCCATGGCGGGATCGCAGATCTTCAGGTCGAGCAGCTCGCGCGGCGACCTGAGCCTCCAGTCCCTGCGCTGCTTGCCGGCGGCCGGCCCCGCGTAGACCAGCGGCTCGAGCGTTTCCCTGACAACGGCCTCGGTCAGGGACTTGGGAGTGTAGTGCGTCCCGGTCTCGCGACGGTCCGCCCCGGCCGTGACCATGAAGGTTCCCTTCGGGTAGACGAGCGGGTATCCCCACCGGTCGAGCCGCAGGAAGTGAAGGTAGGGCCTGACGCGATCCCGCAACGACGGGTCGCCGTGACACGCCGTCAGCAGCCTGTCCGCCGCCGCGTCCGTGATTTCCTTCGCCAGGCCGTTCTCCACGCGGCTCGCCGAGCTGCCGGTCCGGTCCCGGAGCAGCTCCCGAACGGCGCCGTTTCCGTCGGCGGCCGCGGCTTCCAGGTCGCGGAGCTCGACCCAGGGCGTCCTCGCCCTCCTCGTCGCGTCGAGGCCAAGCGTCGCCTCCCGCGCCCGGTCCACGGTGCGTTCGAGCAGGCCCTCGTAAACGTGCCCGATCTGCTCGACATCCAGGGCGCGATAGGACAGCGCGCGCCCCTCGAAGAGTTGAACGGCCTCGAGCAGCAGCAGCACTGTGCGGTTGTCGATCGGCAGCGGCGCCGCCGTTCCGTCCTTCCAGGTGGTGCCCTCGGCCCGCCCCTCCAGGAAAGGGTAGCGATCGGGGTCGAACAGCGAGCCGCCGAGCGCAGGCAACCGCAGCACCTCGTGATTGATTCCGCTATGGACCCCGCGGAAAACCGCCAGAAGACGCGACCAGGCGTCCCACCGTCGTTCCAGAACTTCCTCGGATTCGGATCGGAGCTGCATGCGCAGGGTCGAAACGGCGTAGTGGGCCTGATAGCGCTCCTCGTCGGGCAGCAGCAGCCCTCGCTCTTCCGCGGAGAGCAGGAAGACGATCCGCATCAGGACGGTCAGCGCCGCTTCGTACAGTCGGGGAGGATCGACGTCCGCGAGCAATTCCCGGTTGCGATCGACATCGGCGCGATCGACCGCCTGCACCAGAACCTCGACAGCCCGCCGCACCTGCTCCCCGAGCGCGTCGGTGACTTCGTCCTGCAGTTCCAGCGAGTCGTCCAGAAGCCTGGGCAGTCTTTCACTGTCATCCACGAAGAAACGCCGGACGCCGAGAAGACTGGTGAAGGCCTGGAGCGTGACCGGTTCCTGTCCCCAAAGACGCGCGTACCAGCTGGCGTAACTGGTGATCCCGCCGACCGGGGCGTCGACCAGCATCCAGCGTTCGCCGTTGGTGACCAGTCCCAGGCGCACGTCGCAGGCGCGGCACAGTTCGACCATGCGCTCCGCCCGGGATGCCGCCCACCGGTCGCCCCCGACCGGTGCGCCGAGATCCGCTTGCTGCGGATGGATCGCGACGAGCATGAGCGGCCGGTCGGGGAGCTGGGGATCCAGGACGGCATGGTCCGGACGAAGAGTGACGTCATGCTCCGGAAAGGATGCGGCAAGCGATTCCGGCAGGGCGGCCCCGGGCACAAGAACGTCCCCCTGGCCGTCGGCGTCGAGTTCGAGCACCCGTGTCAGGACGAGTTCGATCCACGCGCCGTGAATCGCGGCAGCTTCGGGATCCCCGGCATCGACCGCTTCGCGCCATTCGTCGTAAGCCCGTCGGACCTGCTTGCGGATCGGCGGATCAACTTGCTCCAGCCCTTGCGGAAAGACCCGCTTCAGCACCGGTTCCGCGAGGAAAGGGCCGGAGACCTCGATCAGGGAGAGCCATTCGCCATGTCCGCCGGGGTTCTTCATCCGCCCCCTCCTCGCGACGCGGCTTCCGGGACCAGGAACACGACCGCGACCGGAAACGTCCGGGGCGTGAAATCCCGATAGCGGCTCTCGATCGCCTCCACCTCAAGCTCTCTTTCTTCCGGCAGCCTGGCGAGGCGCGCCTCGAGGGCCTCGACGTCACGGCGAAGCTGGGTCCGCTCGGCTTCGGAGAACAGCTCCAGCTGTTCGGGCCGCGATCCGGACTTCAGTTCCTCCTCGATGGCGCGACCCAGCTCGTCCAGAATGGCGGTGATGTTCTCGACCTCCTGCCGTTCGCGGTTCCGGAGGGTGTTCCGCAGGTTGCGGAGACGGTCGGAAGACCGGGCTTCGAGCGTGCGGAGGATCGAATCCTCGTGCGCCTCGAACCTGGGGGCGAGGTCGGAAAACAGGCTTCCTCCGGCCCGGTATGGCGACGCCTCCTCGAGCCACCGGTTGACTTGCGTGACCCGGTTCTCGCGAACGAACGCGCCTTCCCTGAAATAGCCTCCGGACACGATCAGTTCCTCGTGGAGGCGGTGATGCGTTCCACCGGTTATCACGAGGCGGGACACGACGGCGACTGCGGGAGTCGCCAGCACCGAGTCCCGCAATGTCCGGACATCGACACGGTGAAGCTTCTTGACGTCGCTCTGCGCCCAGACCTCCGCCCGCATGAGGCGCAGGCACATCTGCACGAGACGGTGGTTGAGATGGACGAGGACGATGTCGTCGCGGTTTTTCGCGACGTCATGGTCGAAGGTGATCGGGCGCGGAACTTGCGTGTGGGAATGGCGCAAGCCTTCCCGGCACCGTGCCCACGATCCGGTCAGCGCGGGCATCTCGAACACCGTGCCGTCCGGCGCGTCGTCCAGTCCGACCGGCTTCAGGGGAGGTCTGCCCGCGAGCGCAAGCCCGACCTTCACCGCCTGGCGGATGCGGTCGGGTGTCAGGTGGAAGTCCTTTCGCGTTTCCTGCAGCCGCTCGTGAAGACGCGCGATGCGCTCCTGAAGCTGACGCTCGGCGCGAACGAAACGACGCGCGCCCGCCGCCCTCGCTTCCGCTTCCCCAGTGTCGAGGTCGCGCCTGGTCCCTTCGATGATCCCCGCCATCTGCGGGGCGATGACGGGATTGACGCTGCCCATGTCCGCGCGCATCGCTTCGAGTTTCCTGAGCGCGCGGACGATGTCGTCCTTGTGGCCGCCCAAGGCGTCGTCCCGGGCGTCGCCACCGTCGGCCGGATGCCAGATCAGCACCTCCCTCTGTTTCTGGCCATGCCGGTCGATCCGGCCGTTTCGCTGTTCCATGACATTGGGGTTGTACGGAATCTCGACGTGGATCAGGCAATTGCAGTGGTTTTGCAGGTCGATGCCCTCGGACGCGGCGTCCGTGGCGAGCAGGACGCGAATCATCGAATCCTTGGGGGCGGCTTGAAAGGCGGCCCTGACGGCTTCGCGGTCGTCGTGCGCCATGCCGCCGTGAATGACGCCCAGCCGCTCGCCGGAGTAGCCTCTCGTGGCCAGAATCTGGCGCAGCCACCGAAGGGTCGTCCGGTACTCGGTGAACAGGATCACGCGCCGGTCGTTCCAGTCCCCGCCAGCCTTCAGATTGTCTTCAAGCCAGGCGAGAATCGCGCCGGCCTTCGAGTCGGCCCGGTGGATCTCCTCCTGCGTCCAGGCGCGCATTCGGTCGAGCATCCGCCGCTCTTCCTCCGCAAGCGGTGCCGTTCGCTTCGAGGCTTCCTCCACCGCCTCGACATGGGCGGCCTCGACCTCGGCGTCATCGGCGTAGTCTTCTTCCGCCTTCAGAATCGCCTTGCGGAGTATCCGGTCTTCAAGGGGGCCGCGTGCGTCCGGCCTTCTGCCGGAAGTCAGGGTCTCGAAGTGTCTTTCCAGCGTCGAGGCGAAGGCCGCCGGGGACGAGAAGAGACGCTTCTTGAGCAGCCCGTTGACGAACCTCGTGCCGGTGGCGCCGCTGCCCCGGCACGTCGCTTCGCGGCTTCTGCAGTAGGCGTCGAGCGTCCTGTGGACCGCGCGTTCGCGCTCCGTGAACGGCACCGGCAACGCTTGCAGATTCCGGATGGGGTAGATCCGGTTTCCGTCGCCGTCGACGAGATCGGTCTTCAACCGGCGGATCATGACCTGGGAGAGCTGCTTCTCGTCCGGCAGGATGTTGCGCGAGAAACGCTGATCGTCCAGCAGCTCGAGCAGGGACGTGAAGGAATGCGTGTAGCCGTTGTGTGGCGTTGCCGTGAGAAACAGCCGGTGCTGGAAATGCGGCGAGATCGCGCGGATCAACCGGGTCCGCTGGCTCTCCAGCGCGTAGTGGCGCGAACCCGTGGGCGCGACGTTGTGCGCCTCGTCCACGACCAGGAGGTCGAATTTCCGGGGATGCCCCGCACGCGGAGGGAGAACATCGCGCAGCGACCTGAGCGCGTCGCCCGATTTCAGCCAGTCCACCGAGGCGATGAGACGCGGAAAGGAGGTCCACGGGTTCGCCTGTATCCCGCGGTTGCGACGGAGTTCCCTGATGTAGCCGGTGTCGACTGTCCTGAATTCGAGCCCGAACTTTTCGCGCATCTCGACATGCCATTTCCCCTGCAGCGACGCCGGGCAAACGACGAGGACGGTTCTGGCGCGATGCCTGAGCAGCAGTTCCTGAATGACCAGCCCGGCTTCGATCGTCTTCCCGAGGCCGACATCGTCCGCGATGAGAAGATTGGTGCGCGCCATGTCGATGGCGCGCACCAGCGGGTCGAGCTGGAAGTCCTCGATGCTTATGCCGCTGCGAAAGGGCGCTTGCAGAAAGCCCCGGTCCGCGCTGGTCGCCGCACCCCAGCGAACGGCGTCGAGAAAGGCTTCGAGTTCGACCGTATCGTCCTGTCCCGTTATCGCCGGCAGGCCGGCGCGCTCGATGACGTGTGCGCCGGGCTCGATTTCCCAGACGATTCCAAGCTGTTCACCGAGGCTGTCTTCGTCGATCGAGGACAGTGTCAGGTGATGGTGAGGTGCCGAACGACCGTTGCCTGCGCCGGATGCGTCAACCTCGGCCACAAGCCATTGCCTTCTCCGCACCTCGACGAGCTGCCCCGGCTCCGGCACGGAAACCGAACCCGCCTGATGGTCATTGTCGGATCCTCCGGAACGGCGTGATTTCACGCGGCCGGTTCCCGCGAAGCGAGCCGTTCCTCGACGTGAAGGACGATGCTTGTCCCGATGGCCGAACCGAGCTTGACGGGAACGGCGTTGCCGACCAGCCGACCGATGGTCTTCCGGTGAACGGGTTCGCCCCTGGGAACGAACCTGTAGGTCTTCGGGAAGCTTTGGAGAATCGCTCCCTCGCGAAGGGAGATGGCGCGATCCTGCTCCGGGTGCCCGAACCGGCCGTTGCCGAAGCCGTAGTACTGTGTCGTCACCGTCGGGGACGGATCGGACCAGGTCATCCGGCCGTAGACGCCGGGATAGGTCTTTCCCGACTTCTTCCGGTGACACGACGCGCGGAGGCTGCTGTCCCAGTCGCGCCAGCTCCCGCCCGGTTTCGATTCGCGAATGCGCTTCAGATTGAGAGGCGACAGACGGCACGCCAGATGCAGGGGATCGTCGTCACAGGCCTCTCCGGCCTTCAGCGGGGGCATGTCGCCGATGGCCTTCCCGACTGTCGGACGTCGGCCAGCGGGTGTCGTGGGGCCGATCAGTTTTATCGGGCCGAGGGTCGAGGCCAGCAGGACGAGTCTTCGCCGCTGCTGGGGGACGCCATAGTCGGCGCAATCGACGATTCCGTGAAACACGTTGAAGCCCTCGTCCTCCAGGACGGACACGAAATTCGCGAACACGTCCTTGCGCTCCAGAAGCGGGACGTTTTCCATCGTGACGAGCTCCGGCTTGGTTTCCCTGACCAGGCGCGAGAAATGTCCGAGCAGGTTCCAGCGCTCGTCGGAGGGGCGGGACCATGTCCGGCTGTAGGTGGAGAACGGCTGGCAGGGTGCGCATCCTGCCAGCAGCTTGAAGGATTCCCCGTCGAAGACCTCCGCCAAATCGGCCATGGTGGTCTTCTCGATCGACCTCAGGAGAAAGGAGGCCTTGTTGTTTTCGGTGTAGGGATACGCGCAAGCGGGGTCGGAATCGATGCCAAGCCGGACGTCGACGCCGGCGTCCTCCAGTCCGCGCGTGAGACCGCCGGCGCCGCAAAAGAGATCGGCGCCGCGGATCGACGCCGCGACCTGCCTAAGTTTCTCCCCCCTCTCCTTCCGGTTGCGTCTCGCCACCGAAGCATCCACTTTGAGCCGCTTTCAAGATTCCGCGTTCGAGGGGGGTTCTTTCGCCGTGACCGGCGAATTTCCCCGGCAGTCGGGACCGCCCGGCGATTCCATCGGGTTTCCCAGGATCTCGACGGGAGAGCGGCCCCATGCCGTCAGGACAGGCATTGTATTGATCCCGGCATCACGTTCAAGCCGACCTGTTCCCGTGGCTCGAGGAAGATCCCGTTTTCGCGGTCTGCCCGGCCAGCCGGTCGAAGACCGTGCGGGGAGAGTCCGAGCGGGGCGACACTCTCGCGGGCCTTCGCCGGGTTTTCCGGGCGCGCATTGCCGGCACGCCTGCACGAGGCGGCAGTCGGGCGGACCCCCGCCGACCGCGCCGGAGAACCGGTCGTGATCCTGCCAAAGGGGCTTTCCCGGAAACCCCGCAGGTTCCGTCCACGGGGAACGGTTTCCGATTCCGATTGTGGAACGTATCGGATTTCGATACCTTGCAAGCATGAACGCGGAGCCACCCAGGCCCAGGGCCGGCAGCCTGGTAGACGAGTTCGCGGCCAACGGCCGGTACCACTTCACCACGGCCGACATGCGTTCGGCGCTCGGCGTCTCGGCCGCCGCGACCAGGCTCGCGCTGAACCGGCTGGCGAGGAAGGGGGTGGTCGCGAGCCCGGCCCGCGGCTTCCACGTCATCGTGCCGCCCGAATACAGGCGCCTCGGCTGCCTGCCGGCCGACCAGTTCATCCCGGCGCTCATGGCGCGTCTCGATCGACCGTACTATGCCGCCCTCCTGTCGGCCGCCGAGTGTCACGGCGCCGCGCACCACCGCCCGCAAGCCTTCCAGATCGCCCTCGCCGGCAGCCGCCGGCCGATCGTCTGCGGACACGTCGAGGTCTTCTTCGTCGCCCGCAAGCGCATCGCGGAAGTGCCGGTGCGGAGCTTCAACACGCCGCGGGGAACGATCCTGGTCTCGAGCGTCGAGGCGACGGCGGTCGATCTGGTCGGTTACGAGAGGCGTGTCGGCGGGCTGGACCACGTGGCGACGCTCCTCGCCGAGCTCGCCGAACGCATCGATCCGGAGCTTCTGGTCGCCGCCGCGCGGACCGCTCCGGTCCCCTGGGCACAGCGTCTCGGATACCTCCTCGAGCTCGTCGGCGCGGCGGACAGGGCGGCGCCCCTGAAAGCTCATGTGCGGCGACGCGCGCGCGACACCGCGCCGCTTCTGCCAGCCGGCCCCGACGACCGCCACGCCCCGCGTGCCGACGACTGGCGGCTGCGCATCAATGCCGAGGTCGAGGCGGAGGCCTGATCCCGCGCGACCACGTCACGGAATGGCGGGCGCGAGCGCCGTGGGTTCGGGATTCGCAGGTCGAGCAGGACTTGATCATCAGCCGGGCGCTGGTCGAGATGTTCTCGCATCCGGCTCTGGCCGAAGGTCTCGCGTTCCGTGGCGGCACGGCGCTCTACAAGCGCTATCTGACACCGCCCGCCCGCTATTCCGAGGACATCGATCTGGTGCAGGCCGCTCCCGGACCCGCCGGCCCGATGATGGATGCCCTGCACAGCACCCTCGATCCCTGGCTCGGCACGCCTCGACGGAAGCGGACAGAGGGCCACATGGCATTCGTCCATCGCTTCGAGTCGGAGAATGCGCCGCTGCGGCGTCTGCGTCTGAAGGCCGGGATCGATTCCCGCGAACGCTTCTCCGCACCCGGGTTTCGGAAGGTTGCCTTTTCCGTGGCTTCGCGCTGGTTCGACGGAACCGCCGATATCGTGACCTACGAGCTGGACGAGCTTCTCGCCACCAGGCTGCGCGCGCTCTACCAGCGCAGCAAGGGCCGGGATCTGTTCGACCTTGCGACTGCGCTGGACGGGACGACAGCCAATCCCGCCCGCATCGCCACGGCGTTCACCGCCTACATGGAACGGGAAAGCAGGCGAGTGACCCGTGCCCTGTTCGAAAGAAATTTGGCGGGCAAGCCGCGCGACCCGAGATTCAAAGCCGACCTCGGCCGCTTGCTCAGGCACGGCCACCGATGGGACATGAATGAAGCCGCTCGGAATGTTTCCGCCCGGCTTGTCGCCCTTCTTCCCGGCGCACCGTGGAAGGGGGAAGGATGACGAACTGTTCCGTCGCCACTTCGGGGGTGTCTTGCCGTGAAACAGATCCGGGCGCGAGACGAGCGAAAGGGCACGGTCCGGGAGGGCGCGGATTCGACGGCAGCAACCGTCAGCTTGGACGCGACGAAGACGGGTGTCGGACTTCCCCATGCGGTCCAAAGCGTTCCCGGATTGCCGGCCGGCATGGGGTGCGCACCACTCAGGCGGCGACGGGTCGGTCGTTCGGTCGTGGCAGGGTCTGCGGTTCCTGGCATCGAGGGGATGACGCGCAGCATCTTGCGCCCGCCCGCGACGACAGCGCGCTTGCAGCCACGCCGGCAACGCACGCCCGGAGAACCCGGCGAAGGCCCGCGAGAGGGTCGCCTCCGATTGTGCCAGGGCCGAGCCGGGCGTCACTGTCGTCTGGGATCTCGCCCCGACGTCGCGCAGTTCTCATCCGGTTGTCGCGCCACAGGCAACAGGTTTGCGTGACGCAACTTCTCCGGTCATGCTTCGATCAAGTGCTTCCAGGCCAGACGCGCCAATGCCACGCATACTCCCCGCAACCGCCAAGGCAACCCGGATCCGACCACGAAGGAACCGGCATTCATGACCGTCGTCGCAAGGATCGTCTCCGACGCGGACCTGACGAGTCCCGATGGCCGCCCGCTTTATCGCTATCCTCTCGCTCCGGAAGTTTTCGCTGAACTTGAGGAGACGCTGCGGTCGCGCGTCGACGCGGGACAGGGAATGGAAACCGCGGCCCAGGGGTTCGTCTTCTGGGCCGCCGAACACATACGGGCGCGGTTTCCCGGCGGATCGTTGAACTGGGCCTTCGTCCTCGATCCTCTCGGTCTTCCACCCGAAGATCAGGATCTCGGCCGAGAGCTTGCGGAACGGGGTCTGTCCCGGTGGGGCCGGGAGATCAGGGTGTCGGAGGCCGGACGCCGCCTGTTTCTCTACAGCCTCATGGCCGAGGGCGGGATTCCGGAATCGCTTCTGAAGGAGCCGGGGCTTTACCGCGACGTCGTCATGGGGCTGCTGGCCGAGATCGAGGCCGAAGGAGGAGCCGCCGCCGAGCCCTGGGCCGAGCGGATGGCGTCGCGTTGGACAATGCGGCTTCCGCAGGCGTTTCAAACCGACGGCAGCACGCGCCTTTTGTCCGGCCTCGCCCTGTCCCTGGCCGAGTTGCGCACGGCACTGCCGGACGACGTGCCGGAAGCGGCGGCGGAGCTCTGGCTGAACATGCACCGGCCCGGTTGGGGATCGACCATCCCCCTGCGCATGACGCCGGAGATCGCGGAAAGCCTGATACGCCCCGCGCTTCGGGCCGAACGCGACGCACGCTCCAAGGCGGCAGGCCCGTTGTGCGGGCGCGAATTGCGAAGCGACGAAACGGGCGAAACAAGAAGCTGGCACGGTTGTCTGACCCTCCGCGACGACGGGTGGTTGCCGGCAGGGACTTTCCCGGGCGCGGAACGCCTCAGGCTTCGCCTGTTGCCGACGGTAGTCCGGTCGATCAACGGTGTGGGCTACCGTGCCGAGCCCGACGAGGACGGCTGGCGGCTTCGGCGTTTCGGAGGAGCCGCGGGGGCGACGGCCCGCGTGCCGCCCGAGACACCCTTCGCGCTTGCGGCTTTCGCGGACGGTCGGCCGAAGGGGGAAGCGGTCGTTGACGCCGGCCTCCCGACCCCCGACGAAGCGCCAAGCTTCTGGCGAGCGGCCGACCCGAACGATGGCGCGAAGGCGGGGCGCCTGGTTCCGCTTGCGGGCCCGGGGCGGACGCGGGCGCCCTGCCTGTGGCTTCTCGGGCCCGGGAACGTGGAGCCGGAAGCCGGTGCCGGCGTAACCCTTGACGAGGTGGAGACCGCGCCGGGCGGGTTTCTCTGGCGGGTCTCGGGAAAGGGGGCGCTCCGCCTCGGCGAAAGGCGTTACCGGGTCGAGACCGAGTCCGATGACGAGACGCCCGAAGCGCGGCTGTTTCCGTCCGGCCAGACTCTTCGTGGCTGGCGTGTTGACGGCAACGTCCCGGCCTACCGCGGAGACGTGACCATCTACGGGCAGGTTGGCGCGTCCCTGTTGCATCCTGTCGGAAAGGGGGATCTGCGACGCCTCGCAGGGCGGTCTCTGGGCGGCGAAATCGTGGAATGGGTGCGGAATGAAGAAGTGCTGGCGCGTCTACGTCTTGTTCGCTTTCCTGCGGACGCGCGATTCGAGTTGCGCGAAGAGGCTCCCGGGCGCGTGGCGCTTGCAGCCGAAGGGATCAAGACCGGCTGGCGCGTCCGGCTCGGCGCCGGGAAGACGGAAACGGAGGGCGAGCCAACAGGCGGCACCCTGCTACTGAAGCTGGAAACACCCGGGGCGCCGCCGAGTCTCGTTCAACTCAGATTGTCCCAACCGGCGACCGGACGCTCCATCGAGCTCCAGGCACCGTGGCCCGCGAGAACGGGGATGATCCTCGACCCGGACGGTATCCGGCTTGCCGAGAACCGGCCGATATCGGTCGGGGCGCTGTACGGTTGGCGCGCCATGGTGCCCGAAGGCGTGCGTGGCGACCTTCAACTGCAGCTTGTGGGATGTCGCGCGACTTCCCTGCCGGCGGCGGGAGAGGTTTCGCTGGCGAGCCACATGCCGCTGATCGAGGCGATGATGGCGCAGGGAGGGCCCGACGCGCAGGTCAATCTCTGTCTTGTCGTCGACGGAAAAGAGAGCAGCAGGCTGGAGATTCGCCGCTATGACGATCGCGCCGTCCTGAACGGCGCGGTCCTGCGCATGGGACTCGCCAGGGAGGGGCCGGCTGCACCAGAAACCGTTCTGGGCGCCCAACTGAGCAGGATGGCCAGATCGGCGACCCTTCACGCCGTCGACATTCGCAGCCTGAAGCAGATCGGACCGATCGATACCGGGGCCTCCGTCGATCTTCCCGATCTTCTCGAAGATACGGGAGGGCCCTGGCTGATCCAGTCCCGTCTCGACGATCGGGCTCAGCGCGCGGTGGTCTGGAATCCGCGCATGTCGTCCGGAACCAACCGTGAGGACCGCATCGACGCCTATGCCGAGAAATGGCAGCGGATGGTTGCGGCTACCGACGATCCCGAGTGGGATCGATCATTGCAGCTGATGGCGGCGGCCAGGCAAGGGGGCGATCCCGGCGCGCTCGATCAAGTTCAGGCGCTGGCGAGGGTACCGAAGGCGGCCATCTCGCTGGCCTTGCGTGTTTCCCCTGGCGAGCTTCCCGAAGTCCTGGCGCTGGAATCGGCGGTTCCGATCTTCTGGCCGGTTCTGCCCGTTTCGGACTTCACCGAAGCGGGCAAGGCCGAGCACACGCGACAGCGGGCAAGGCTGGCTCCGTATTTTGACGAACAGGAGGCCGAAGCCGAAGCGGACAGCGCACTTGTTCGGAAGGTCGGGGAGATTCGAGCGCTCCGGCCGGAGTTGGCGGGACACTTGTGCAGGGCGCTGATCGATTCCGGGTTGTTCGACAGGATCATGGGCATCCCCGACCATCAGGAGGCACTGAGGCCGTTCCTCATTCCCGATCACCTAGCAGAGGTGGTTCAGGAAGCCGCCAAGCGCTTCGACCGGCTGCCCGAAGGGGTGGGCCGCCTTAAACCGCGCAACCGTCCGGCAGAGTTGCCATCCTTCAACACCTACGCCCAGGCAATGATCGACGCGCCCTTTGTCGCTGCCGAGATGGCGGCAGGGCTCAGGCCCGCGCCGGACGTGGACGAAAGACTTGTTCTGATCAATCTCCGGCTCGTCGATCCTCCCTATTTCGATGCCGCGCTGCCGGCCGCTCTCGACCTCTGTCTGACGGATTCCCGCGGATGACCTCTTCACGTCTCGACGAAACATTGTCCGACCTGTCCGCCCGCGCCGCGTCATCCGTGGTCGCGCGGGGACGAATCGCGTCGCCGGCGCTGAACGCGGCGTTGCTGCGCCGCCTGTCCGCTCGGCCCGGCGGGAAGGACGCGCTTCTGGCCGACCCGGTCTTCGAGGACGCCCGCGCCTGGGCGACGGCGGACCGCAGCCTCCACGATCTGGCGGGAGGGTTGCTGCATCCCGATCTGGTCGCCGCGCTCGATGAAGCCAAAACGAATCGGATGCCGCGCGACATGCGCCCCTGGTCCCATCAGCTCGCCTCCTGGGAAGCGGCGCGCGAAGGATTCTCCTGCCTGGTCAGTTCCGGCACCGGCTCGGGCAAGACCGAGTGCTTCATGCTTCCGGTGCTGGACGACCTGTTGCGCGACCCGAAGGAAGGCGCACTCACGGGCGTTCGCGCGATCGTGATCTATCCTCTCAACGCTCTGATCGAGAGTCAGCGCGAACGCCTCGCGGCCTGGACCGAACCAATGAAACACCGGTTCAGTTTCGCGCTTTACAACAGCCTGACCCCCGAAATCCCGCGCCAGGAGGAGCCCGGTCGGCGCGCCGCCGCCGAGATCGGCAATCGCCGGGCGATACGCGAGACCCCGCCGGCGATCCTCGTGACCAATGTCACCATGCTGGAATACCTGCTCTTGCGCGCGAAAGACCGCCCCATCCTTGAACGTTCGCAAGGATCCCTGCGCTGGATCGTCCTGGACGAGGCGCATGGCTACATCGGCAGCCAAGCAGCCGAAATGGCGCTTCTGCTGCGCCGGGTGCGCGCGGCTTTCGGCGTCGAACCGAACCGGGTCCGGCTGATGGCCACCTCGGCCACGATCGGCGAGGGCTCCGGGACCGAGGCGAAGCTGAAGCGTTTCACCTCCGATCTTGCGGGCATTGATGTAGAACGCGTGCGGGTGATTCGGGGGCGAACGGTCGATCCCGAACTCCCGGAGGCGGGAACGGACCGGCCGCTGGAACCGGCGGTTCTCTCTCCGATGACCCCGGCCGTGCTGTGGGAACGTCTGGCGCCTCACCCTCGCGTCCAGAGACTCAAGACCGAGATGTCGGAACAGGGCATGTCTCTTTCGGATGCGACGAAGATTCTGTTCGGCTCCGAAGACGACGACCGGAGGGTCGAAACCCAAGCCGTGCTCGATGCGGCCGCCCGCGCGAAATGCCCGACGACGGGCACTCGGCTTCTGACGTGGCGGGCGCATGTCTTCCACCGCGCGCAAGGAGGGTTCTGGGTCTGCATGGATCGATCCTGCACATACCGGGATCCGGAACTGGCAGCGGAAGACTCGGATTGGGGCTTCGGCGCGGTCTGGATGAGACAACGCGACAGATGCGGGTGCGGCGCTCCGGTCTTCGAGCTCTTCGCCTGCAACGAGTGCGGGATGCCGCACCTCGTGGCGGGGCTTGAGGGCGGGGCCGAGGCGCGGCTCGTGCCGCTCCGTGCGGTCGAAGTGGACGATTTCGCGGTGGACGCCGAACCGGACGAGGAAAGCGCCGAACAGGACTATGTGGCGAGCATCAAAACCAAAGCGGTGCTGTCGCCAGGGCGGGGAAACGCAGAGGATCGTTTCGTGAAGCTCGACGACGGGGCGGTGTTCGACAACGACCCGCCTGCAGACGCGCACTGGGCTCGCGTCGTGATCGAGGAAAACGAAGCGGCGCGTGCCTGCTGTCCCGGGGCCGCTGGCGCACGGCTCGCGCCCCAGCGTTACGGCCCGGCCTTCTTCATGGGCGCGGCCATGCCGGCGTCGGTCGAGTCTCTGGCGCGGCCTCTCAATGAACGTGGCGAACCCGGCAGGCCGATGGGCGGGCGGCGCGTTCTCACCTTCTCCGACAGCCGTCAGGGTACCGCGAGACTGGCCGCGAAGCTCCAACAGGACGCGGAACGAAACCTGACGAGAGCGTTCCTTTATCATGCCGTCCGGGAAAACGAGGGCCTGGCCGAGGAAGACCGGGCGGCACTCGAGAAAAAACTCCAAAGATTCGAGCAAGCCGACATTCCCGAATTTTCCGAATACATACAGGAAATCGAGAGAAAGCTTTCGGGCGAAACGAAACCGGTGCCGTGGAGCGATCTCGTGGACCGTTTCGCGCAACAGCACGAGTTGCACGAGTTCGCCACGGAGGTATGGCGCGAACGCACGAGCGGCGGTCGCGAAATGGCCGACAATCCCGCGAAGCTCGCCGAGATGTTTCTGTACCGTGAGCTTTTTCGCAGGCCCAAGGTTCAGAACAACGCCGAGACCATGGGGCTCGCGCGCCTCTCTTTTCCGGCGCTCGAGAAACGGGCGAGCGCCGGATTGCCTTCCGTTCTCGCCGAAATGGACGTGGACGGGGAGGACTGGACGGCGCTGGCGCTGGCAGCGATCGATTTCGTGTTCCGGGACCGGTTGGCGGTCTGGCTCGCCTCGGACTGGATGACGCGCTTCGTCAGCCCGCGATCCGGGCGTCAACGCCACTCCATTTGCCCTTCCGGTCTCGCGCCGGGGGACCGTCCGGCGAGGAGCCATCCGTGGCCGGGTCCGGTTCCGCGCTCGGCGCGTCCGTCACGATTGCACAGACTGGTTTATTCGCTCATTCAGGGGGATTGGGAAAGCGGGGCGGATCAGGATCGCGCCGGAGAACTGTTCTCGGAACTCTGGTCGTTGATCATCGGGACGGCCGCAAAGGACATCGGCGGAGGAGCGTACCAGATCGATTTCGACAAGGCCGCCGTGGCGCGTCTCGACAAGGGCTGGCTTTGTCCGGTCACCCGGAGAATCTTCGGCTACTCCCCGTCCGATCGGTCGCCGTACGATCCCGACCGCCAACTCGCGCCGGTCGATCTGCCGCGCCCGCCCAGGGCGAATGCGGGCGGCCTCGATCCCGACGCCCGCGCCGAGGTGGCGTCCTGGTGCGGGAACGATGCCCGCGTCGCCGGTCTGCGTCGGGAGGGCCTTTGGACCAACCTGCACGATCGAGCCGCCGCCTATGCGCCGTTCCTGCGGGCCCAGGAACATTCGGCGCAGATCCAACGCCCGGTGCTCGCCGACTACGAACAACGGTTCAAGGACGGGTGGATAAATCTGCTCAACTGCTCCACCACCATGGAAATGGGCATCGACATTCCCGATGTCCAACTGGTGACGAACGCCAACGTGCCGCCATCCATCTCGAATTACCGCCAGAGGCTGGGGCGAGCCGGAAGGCGGGGAGAGCCTTGGGCCTTCGGCATGACGTTCTGCCGGGATCTTCCCCTGGACCGGAGCGTTTTCGACAACCCGAGACGGTTTCTCGCGGAGCGGGTGACGGCTCCGGCGGTGAGACTGGACAGCCCCGGCCTCGTTGCCCGTCACGTTCACGCCGCGCTGCTCGGGGCTTTCCTGCGGGACCAGCCCGAGGGTTTCGACGTGCAGACGTCCGCCGGCACTTTTTTCGGCGCGACGGACGATGCCGACAAACCGGTTGCGGAGACAGCCGCCGCGGATGCTTTCCTTGACGCTTTGCGAGGGGAGTGGAGCGAAACCGGGCACCTTGCCGACAACCTCGCGAACTTGACGCGGGGCACCGCGTTCGAGGGGAAGAAGGCTCCATACCTGACCGCCATGACGGCTGAAGCCTTCGAGGCGATGCTCCGCCGCTGGCGCGTCGAATATGCCGAACTCCTCGCGCGTCGCGACGCCGCTTCCGAACAGGAGACGAGACGGGCTTTCAAGATGCAGGCACGCCGGATGAAAGGCGAGTTCCTTCTGTCCGAGCTTGCCCGACGCGGATTCACGCCCTCGTACGGCTTTCCGGTAGACGTCGTGGCTTTCGACCACCTCTCGGGCCACAAACGCGACAACGACACCGAAACGATCTTCTTCGGCGAACGCCGAGGCGGCGCTTCACGCACGCTCGACATGGCGATTCGCGAATACGCGCCCGGAGCCGAAATCGTTGTCGACGGTCTCGTGCATCGCTCGGAAGGTGTTCTTCCGGCTTGGGGCGCGAGGATCGACACCTCCAAACTCGAGGATCTGCAATTCTTCTGGGAATGTTCGTCTTGCCGCGCTTTCGGCCTGGCGCGCACGGCGCCTGAAACCTGTCCCGAATGCGACACGCCAAATCCGCGCTGGAAGAGGAGCTTGAGGCCCGCCGGCTTCCTCGGCCGCAGCGCTCCTCATACCGGGTACGAGAATCTTGGCCACGTTCCCTACGAGATGCCGCGGCTGTCGGCGTCCGGGGGAACGTGGCGAGCGCTCCCGGACCCCGAAGCCGGGCGGTGGCGGGCCGATCCGCAGGGACAGGTCGTCACGCTCGGCTCCGGGCCCCACGGCAAGGGCTACGCTCTTTGTCTCGATTGCGGGCGAGCGGTGGCGGAGTCGGGAGACGCCGCCAGGGGCGAGCCGCTTTCCAAGAAGATCAAGCGGCATCGGCCGTTGGCAATCGGGCGGGGAACGTCATTGGCGGGAGGCTATTGCCCCGGTGGCCACACTCGGCCGGAACGCGTGCAACGCAATGTCCGGCTGATCCACGCGGTTCGAACCGATGTATTCGAGCTGCAGCTGTCGGCCGGGGCGAGCAAGCCGGAGGGGCTTGCGCTGGCTGCCGGCCTCCGGGAGGCGCTGGCCGAAGGGCTGGGGGCCGAAGCGCGCGAGATCGGGGTCTCCGTCGGCCCCTCGAAGGGACCGGCAAACAAGAACAGGGTGTCGGCCTTTCTTTACGATCGGGTTTCCGGCGGCGCGGGCCTCTCGTCGCGGCTGGCCGAAACGGAATGGTTCGACGATCGCGTCGAACGAGCTTGCAATCGGTTGGCCTGCCCCGGGGGTTGCACACATGGCTGTCCGGCCTGCGTTCTCCGGCCCGATCTCAACTTCGTGGAAGAACGGCTTGACCGGCCGGGTGGAGAGACGCTTGCGCGGAGTCTCCGGGACAGTCTCCAGTTGCCGAAGGCCATGCGGATTTTCGGTCCGGAAACCGGCCTGTTGGGCACATCGATGGCCGAATGGCTCGATCGGCGACAGCGGACTGGAGGTCTCGTATCCGTCACGCTCTATCTTCATGGCGCTCCGGAGGAATGGGAACTCGCGGATTGGCAAGTCGAAGGATTGTTCGCTCGCCTCAAGGAAGCCCGAATCGGGATCGAGATTGTGCTGGCAAACGGCGCACTGACGGACGAGGGGATGACTCTCGCGCAGAGGCTCGATCTTCACCGATTGTCGATCCACTCGTCCCTGGCCCTCGCGCCTGAGTTGCCGACCGTGGACGGCACGCCGGTGCTTGCCGCGGTCGAGAATGCGCAAGGACGGATCGCCATCGCCGCCACCGCAGCGGAAGAAACAAGGCCGGGCCCGAAATGGGGGATCGGCGAACGATCGGCACTCGTTCGCGGGCCGATGCCCGAATTGCCGGAGACCGGGAGTCTCGCCAACAAGGATCTCGTGACGCTGTCAAGTGGCAATGCGCGGATCGTCCGGGTGGGTGCCCGGCTCGATGGGCGGGCGGCGAGTTTCGGCCGCGCCTTCTGGAAACTGCTTGGCGACGAAGCCCCGTCGGCGATTGCCGCGCTGCGGAAACACGGGGTTCGCGAGGCAACCTATGTCGACCGTTACCTTCTGACACCGCTCGCCCTGCGGCTTCTTTTCGAGGTGATCCGCAAGATGCCCGGAAGCGAGGAGGCGAGTCTGAACATACTGACGGCACGCGTTTCCAGGGCGGAACGTCAGGGCTGGGCGGTGTTCCACACCTTCGTCGAAGACGCCAAGCGCCGTATCGTGCTGAAGAATCTGCTGCCGGACGCCGAGATCGACATTCGCGACAAGTCCGCACTCCCCCACGAACGAAGTCTCGAACTTTGCCTCAACGATGACCGGAACATGACCATACTCCTCGACCAGGGGTTCGGGGCATGGCGGGCGGACGGCGCGCCAAGACACGATTTTGCCGCCGAACCGGACAGGCAGGCGCGAAGCCTTCAGTCGCTGGATTTCACGGTCGGAGTCCGGGAAGGCAGTGAAGTGCCCATCGTGCTGGAGGATGTCCGAACCGTGGATTCGTGATCTCCGGACAGCACGGATCACGCAGAGAACGACGAAAACCGGCTTCCCGGAGGAGAACCCGACAACCATCGGGCCTGGTTGCACCGCTCCCGGGGGCATGACCGCCGCCCGGTCACGCTGGAAGGCGGTGACCTGGCCGAATCGTGCCCGCGGTCGGCCGACCCGTCGCCGCCTGGGCGGCGCCCACCCCACGCCGGCCGGCAACGCGGGAACGCTTCGGACCGCATCGGGGAAGTCCGCCACCCGTCCCCGCCGCGCCGACGCCGACGATCGCCGCCGTCGAATCCGCGACCTCCCGGGGCCGCACCCATTCGCTCGCCCCGCGTCCGGATGTGTTTCGCGGCAAACGGGACGCACATCCCGGAGCTCCTGCGGCTTGGACAGCCCTGTTCCGCCATGCTAGCCTGATCCCGTCGGGTGGCAACGGTCCGAAACATGCGGGATTGAGGGGCAATCGGCTTTGACGATGACAGCGGCAGCGGGAAGCCCGGTCCGGCCTGATGAACTCGAAGCGGAAATCCGGAAGAGCGCCGACAGCCATCAGCCGGTCGAAACCAGGCTTGCAACCAGCGAGCGGATCATCGCCCGGGTTACCGACGGGATCTACAGGGAGCCTTGGGCCGCTTTCCGGGAACTGGTCGCCAATGCCTACGATGCCGACGCGTCATGCGTGGTGATTGAAACCGGGCAGCCGGAATTCCATCTCATGACGGTGCGGGACGACGGCATCGGCATGTCGCCGAAGACCCTTGCCCATGTTCTGCAAAACATAGGCGGAAGCTCGAAACGGACAGCTGTCGGCGCCGAATTGAAGACCGCGCATCCCGATGTGCCGGATCTGAGCCCCGGCGGACGCCAGCTCATCGGGAAAATCGGCATCGGGCTGTTTGCCGTCGCCCAGCTGACCCAGCATTTTCAGATCATCACCAAGGCTGCGGGGGAAAGCCACAGGCTGTCCGCCACAGTGACACTCCGGACCCATGACGAGGAAAAGACTCAACGGGGCGATGACGAGTACGTCGCCGGAAACGTCGTGATCGTGTCCGAGAAAGTTCCGGACGAAGAAAGGGGATCGCAAGGCACATCGGTTGTTCTTTATGACTTGCGTGATGAAGTGCGCCGCACGTTGCGAAGCGCCAGGCTCTGGGATGCCGCTTTCGTGGAGACCGGAGGCGGAGAAGCCGTGCGGAAGGCGCCGGAATTCCATATCGGACACTCTTTTGGTGAAGTACCTCAGGAACCTCGCTTGCCCTGGGAGGATGCCGACACCCCGAAGAGAAAGTTCGACAAATTCTTCGAAGCGACCGGCAGCGCGTCCGGCAGGGGGATCAAATCCGCAAATCTTGATCACTTCGACGAATATCTCAGGCTCGTGTGGAAGCTCAGCCTTTCCCTGCCCCTGGATTACATAGGGGAGCATCCCTTCGATCTGGATGGATCGAGCGGCGCTTCCTTTCTCGGCTTTCCAGCCGGCATGGAACAGGCGGAAGAAATTGATCTTGTGTCGACGGAGTCGCTTCGGGAGCATCTGGGGCTTCGTGCCAGTGAAAGGAACGGAGACCAGGAGTTTTCCGTCATTCTGGACGGGATTTCTCTCCGACGGCCTGTCCGCCTCCCGGACAAGCTCAGGAAGCCGTCCCGAGTCGGCGCGCCCGTCATGCTCGCCGCGAAACAGGAGAACCCCTTCCCCGATGGAAATCTTGCACGAGCGGGCGGGCGCCTGTCTTTCGAGGCATATCTCTATTGGAACAGCAAGATCGTGCCGAAGGAGACAACAGGGGTTCTGGTTCGCATTCGGGGAGCGAGCGGCACTCTTTTTGATCCCACTTTCCTGAACTACCAGGTCTCGGAACAAACCAGGCTTCGGCAGATAACCTCCGAGATATTTGTTCACGAGGGCCTTGACAGTGCGCTTAACATAGATCGGGAATCGTTCAACTACAGTCACCCTCACCTTCTCTATATACAGAGGTGGCTTCACAGGGCGCTCCGCCTTCTCACCAACCGCCTGAAGGCGTTGGCGGCGGCGGACCTGGCGCGCGCCAAGGCGGAGCTTCGAGGTCAGGCGCTTGGTTACGCTGCCGGAATCTGGAACCGGCGGTTGGGAAGCGATGCGGATCCGCCCTTTTCCGATCCGTCCGTGAAATCCTTGCCGGAAGACGTCGGGGGCGTGGATATCGAATGGTCTTCTGACCGTATTCTTACCGGCAAAGGCAGGACTGCCGGGACGGGCCGCATAGGCGCGCTTGCCGCTGTTCTCGAAGCCTATGGCGTCTTGTCCAACCTGCCTGTCGAGGACAGGGCCCGGCTTATCAGGGACATTCTCGGTATTCCCGAAACCGACGCATGACCTCCCCACCCGAAGAAGCGGATCGGCCGATTGCCGACGATGTTCTCCCTGCGCCGGTTGACGAGCCGGCGGTGCCGGTCAAGCTGGTCACTCTGTCGCCGTGGCACAGGCCGCGCAAGCAGCTGGTTCGCGAGCGCCAGTGGCTTCATTTCTCGCAGCGTTTGATCAGAAGGGAAAAGGGACGACCCGGGTTGCCGAGTCCGTCCGACAGTGAGCCAGAGGTGCGCTATCTGACCCTTCCGGGTACCGACTACCTGGATGTCCGCCAACTCGCTGACGTGTGCCGTGACTTGGGCTGCCGCCTGACAAGCACGGGGTTTCTGTCTGGTGGCGAAGACAATCGCCATATCGCCCGTGCCCAACTTCGCGAGAAGTCACTGATTGATGCTGGCCACATTGGCGCCGCCTCCCATACTTTCGCGAGGCGATTCGAAGACATCACGCATGCAGGCAGCCAAGCCTATCGCGAACTCAAGCGCCGGGGGCCGTTTCACGTTGTCAACATCGATGCCTGCGGATCACTCGCGCCGCCGGGAGCGGATCATGCGCAACGGCTGATCGACGCGGTCTACCGAACCGTGGAACTCCAGATCGAGACGATGACCGGGAGGTGGCTGCTCTTCGTCACCGCTGATGCCCGCCCCGGTTCGATCGCGGAGGAGACATTGTCCGGGCTTTGTGATGCAATATTCTCGAATGCCGATGAGAACGAGGACTTTCGGGATCGAGCGGCTCCCCTCCTCGACCCGGAGGAAACGGATATCAGGGCCGCAGCGGAAAAAGCGTCGGAAAGATCAGGCAAAGGGTTCCTTCGCCTGTTCTCTCTGGGCCTTGCCAAATGGCTCATCGCATTGGCGAGAGGGAAGGGCTGGAACATGAAGACGCATCGCTCCTACTGCTATTCAACGATGCCGTGGGGCGATGAAACCCCGTCAATGGCATGCCTCGCATTCGAGTTTCTGCCACCACCGCCGGGGCTTCCCGATCCGTTCGGAGTTGCGCACGCGCCGCCTGCACCGACGGTGGAACATGAGGACGCAGCGATCCGTGCTGCTGACAAGATAGAGGGCATGGCAAACGTCGACTCGCAGATGAGATCGGATGAACCGCTTCGCGCTCGCGTGACTGAAGATCTCCGGCGCTTGCTGGAGGAAGCCGGTTACGATCCCGCGGTTCTGGCAGGAATCGGCGCGTGAACAGGCATCACGCTGTCTGGCGCCGCTTTCCCGAGCGCTGACTTGATGGACATTGCGACGGCTTCCGCCAATGGCGGCGGCACCGCTTCGCTCACCTGGTCAATCTGTGCCGAAAGAGTTCCTTCTAGGACATAGTCATCGGGAAACCCCTGAAGCCTCATGGCCTCGAAAACGCTAAGCCGCCGTTTCCCTTTCGGATGGACATGCACTTCGCGATGTCCGTAGCATACCGTGATGCTTGGTCTGTCCCACGCGAGTGTCTTGAAGCTGCGAGAGGACGAATGCCCCTCGATGAGCGAACCGTCAAAAAACCTGCGGGACTTGGGTGCCATGCACCAGTGATTGGGATGAATCGGAATCTTGTCTTCCTCGA
Organism: Alphaproteobacteria bacterium; assembly: GCA_965214975.1. Taxonomy (GTDB): domain Bacteria; phylum Pseudomonadota; class Alphaproteobacteria; order MPNO01; family UBA830; genus JAJEBT01. Next base: position 20,995 of record OZ244055.1, on the reverse strand, counting down.
TCCCGCGAATGAAATGAACCGGCGAAGGCAAGCCGTCAATCGCATCCGCAACTGTCCTTCTTGCGCCGGTTCCCACAGGTGGCGACCACCGTTTCATCGCAAACGCGCTTTTCCTGAGCGCGAGGACGAAAAGGCGGTTGCGATACTGCGGCACGGAATGACAAGCGGCGTCGACAAGGAAATCGCAGGCATCAAAACCGTTCTCCTCCAGACGTTCCATTTCCCTGGAAAGAAGGCGTCCGTTCTCCGCTTCGGCCAGAGCCGGAACGTTTTCCATGAGGACAAAATCGAGCGGACGGCGCCGACGATGAAATCTCAGCGCGATGGAAAAAAAGCGCCGCACGAGTCTGTTGCGCGGGTCATCGGCTGAACGCAAACTGTTTGCCCGCGAGAAGCTCTGGCAGGGCGGCCCCCCGATCACGCCCGACGGCACGAACTTGCCGCCGTGGTCGCGATCCATGTCCGTGAAGCCAATCGCAGAAAGATCCGCAACACGGCCGCGTCGACTCCCGGGACGGTTGCGGTTCCACGAGGCGATTGAATGAGTGCGGATATCGTAAGCCAAACCAATCTTGAGACCTGCGCGCTCGAAGCCCAGATCCAGCCCCCCGCAACCCGAGAACAAGCTTAGTAACACGATATGCCTCCTCCCGGTCGGAGGGCTTCTAGCATATCCGACAGGCGCGTGCGCGGATAATGCAAAGGCATCCAGGGCGAATTCATTGCCCGCCCATTGGGCGGGGCGAGGCAAAGGCGGGGCCGAACGTTCCGTTCCCGATGCGGCAGCGAGCCGGTTATGGCGACGCTGCCGGCCCCGGAGGAGCAGCCGGCGCGCGAGGACCGGATGCGGAGAAGCGTCGGCCATCGCGACCCGAAGGACGCTCGCCGCAACGAACGCTCGAACGGCGGGCGCGTCAACGCCATGCCGGGGACGGCCGCGGCGGCCGCCTCCGCGTGCGTCTCGGGGTTCCGTTCCTCTTTCTCGGGCCGTCGCCAGCCGACGGTCTGGAACTGGTAGTGCTGTCGAGCGTGGCGTCGCGCTCGAGTTCGGCGACCCGTTCGCGCAGGCGGGCGATCTCCAGATCGCGCACGGCGAGGCGTTCGCGCAAGCTTGCGATCTCCCGGTCGCGCGCGTCGCTCTTCCCGGCCGGCACCGGGACCGGGCGAGGTTCACGCATCCCCGTCGGCCTCGACGGCCATGATCGCGGTCAGCACCGCGAGGCACCCTCCCGCCGGCATGGCACCGGCCCCGGTTGGCCGCCTTGCGCTCGATGCGCTGGCGGTCCGTGAAGCTCCGGCCCGCGAAGCTTGCTCGGTGCACCTGGTCGGGCGCGAAGTCGACCCGCGCGACCTCGGTCCGCACCTTGCCTTGGGTCGTCACCCGCATCGCCAGACGGTGCCAGCCCGCCAGCATCCCGTCGTGGAGCGCGGACGGGTGACCCGGGACCGTCACCTGGCAGGGCAGGCCCTCGATCAGCTCGAGAAGCTCGACATGGTCGGCCTCCCCGTGCCCGAAGCGGTGGCGGCGCGCCGAACTCCGGGTCGCGCGCGGACAGGGCGGATCGCTGCAGCCCGGCCCCGGGAACGGGAACGAGGCCGGGAAGGCATGGCAACAGCCGTGAACCAGCTCCACCGGGTGGTCGCAATCGAAGGCCTCAAGCGCCCGCTCGTCGCGGTCGATGCCGATCGAGCGCATGGCCGCCGGCTTGCACTCGTCAGCGCCCCGCCTCCCGGGTGGCTCTCGATGCGGACGGAACGGGGAGGCATCGGTGCAACCGTCGCCCGGAGCGAACCGCTCGTCGCCTTCGATCCGAAACACTCCGCGGGCCGCTCCTCCCGCACCGGAGCGCAACCCGTGAACCCGCGAGGCCATGGCGTCAACAGGCGAGAGGGCGCCGCCTCCGCGGCGACAGTCGCCGGCACGCCGTCACCGGAGATGGAGAACCCGGGCAGTTGCGACCATGACCGGAAAACCGCTCGGTCACGCGCAGGCGCGGACCACCGCGCGACATGCCCGCCTCGCCCGGGATTCCATCCGGAACGCCGCGTCGCGCATCACCGGGAGCATCGGCGGCAACCTGTTCAACGCCGAAAACCGTTCTCGCCGCGGCGGCGAACGAGTCATCGCGCCCCTGCGCCCTGCGTGCCGAGCGCCCGCGCAACCGCATCCGGGTCGCGGTCGATGACCGTCAGCAGTGCACGGGCGGCCCGGTCGGGAACGCGGCGGCCCTGTTCCCAATCCTGCAAGGCGCGTGCATCGAGACCGAAACGGTCGGCGAATTTCCGCCGGCTCAACCCCAGGCGCTTGCGGAGCGCGACGATCCTGTCGGCGGCGGGGTCATCGACGATCCGGCACGAAAGCGCCGCCTCGCCGCGCACATGGGCAAGAACCTCGCCCAGCGCCGTTTCGATCCCGCGTCCGGCTTCGGTCCGTTCCGCCGTCATTCCTCCGTCCTCCCTTTCTTGATCGCGGCCACCAGCCGCGAAAGCGCCCTCCTGTCCGCCGGGGTCAAGTCGTCGCGATCCGCTTTCGCGTAGGCGGCCAGCAAATAGACAGCTTCAGCGCCGGCATGACAGGAACGGATCGCGCGAATGCCGCCGCGCTTGCCCCGGCCGGAACCAGCCCAACGCAACTTGCGGATTCCACCTGTCCCCCGAACGATCGGTGCGGCACCGGGCGCGGAGACGATCGACGTCTCCGGATCCCTGCGGGATTCTTCCGGGAGCGGCTTGCGCGCGGCGCGTTCACAGGTACGGGTGAAGCAGGGCTGCATCATCACCCAATGTGCGGCAATGCCGCACTCATTGCAACCCCGACTCGTTGGCGCGTTTCGACGCGAGCGGCAACTTCCCGGGTCCGGTTTCGTCGGGCGTCCGGAGGCGAGGCGGCGGGTTTCGGAGGCACGGTTTCGGGACCGGTTGCAGCGGCTCGGGACACGCCAGGGTTCCGGGGACGTTCCAGCGCCGCTTTCGGGCGGCGGCGATGACGGAGCGCAGGCTGGCGAAGTCATGGGCGCCCTGCGCCGAGCGGAAGCCTCCCGGGATCTTCCGGCGCGGCTTGCCCGTTCGGAGATCGCGTTCCGCCTCGTTGCTGGTGAACGGAACACGCGGGTCGTCGAGGAAGCGCGGGGATCCCTCCTTGCCGTTCCGGAGCCGGCGCGCGAGATTGCGGCCGGTTCGGCGCTTTTTGCGGCCGCATCTTCCGGCGGCGGTTGCGCATCGTCGAAGGCGATGGCGCGGTCGAGGGTTCGGTCCCGGGGCCGGGAGATCAGGGCCGCCAGGGAGGCGGGCACGTCGCGGTCGTTCCCGCGGGCGACCCTGCGGGCGCGCAGGAGGAGGCGCCGCATGCTCCCGGCCCGGTCCTCCTTCCCGATCCCGTCAGGGCCTGGAGTTCGCGCAGGTGATGGGCGCCGCAGGCGCCGTGGCGCACCCCTCGAGGGAGAAGCGGGTGTGCGGATCGTCATGGACGGCAATGCCGGCGGGCTTCTCGTCGAAACGGCGGCGCCCGGCGGCGACGGCTTCCGCGCGCCCTTCGACGACCCCGACCGGAACCGTCAAGTGTCGCCGGATTTTGCAGGTTCGCCTGGCAACGGAAACGGCCACGCGCGGCGAGGAAGGACCGTTGCCGGTCTGCCGCACCGGGCCCGCCGGGCGGCGCGGGTCCGCCGGCCCGGGCGCGCGCCGGAACCCCCGGACCCCGCAAGCGGGTCGCCGGGACGGAAAGCGCGACCGCCGCGCCGGCCCCCAGGCAGGCGGTTGGCCGCGCGCGGATCCCCGGGTATGAATGCCGCCCGGGGAGACGGGCGGCGCGCCGACGGGCGGCGCCGTCCCGTTCGCCCCGGGGACAGAACGCGGCGGTCGCCCCGCGCCGGTTGCCGCTGGGGATCTCGGGTCGGGCGAAATGGACGACGAAGCGGCGATTCTCGCGATCGGGGACGTCCACCTCGGAACGCGGTGCTCGGGCGTGCCGGATTCCGTGGCGTCCTGGGGGATCGATCCGGACCGGTTGACGCCGGCCGCCGCGCTGAAGACCGCGACCGCGTTCGCGATCGAGCGGGACGTGGCCGCCGTCCTTTTCGCCGGGGACGTCGTCGAGAGCGCCAATGCCAGATTCGAGGCGCTTCCGCCGTTCGAGGAGGCCGTCCGGCGGTTGCGGGAGGCGGGATCGAGGTCATCGCCGTGGCGGGCAACCACGACGTCGAGGCCCTGCCGAGACTCGCGGACCTGCTGGGCGGCTTCACGCTGCTGGGAGCGGGCGGCAACTGGGAGTCCCGGGTCGTGGAGAGGACCGGGATCCCCGTCGCAGAGATCGTCGGCTGGTCGTTCGACGAACGGATCGTGCGCCGAAGCCCGGTGGCGGAGCTGCTTCGGGAGCCGCTGGAGCCCGCGTCGCCCTCCGTCCCCCGCATCGGCCTGCTCCACGCCGACCTGGACGCGTCCGGAGGGAACCACGCGCCGGTCCGGCGGCGCGAACTGGACGATGCCGGCCATGACGCCTGGCTTCTCGGCCACATCCACAAGCCTTCGCTCGGGGAGCTGTCCGCGGGCGCCGGCTCCGGGCCGTCCGGCTACCTGGGATCCCTCGCGGCGCTCGACCCGTCCGAGACCGGGCCGCACGGTCCGTGGCTCGCGACCCTGGGACGGGGCGTCCGTCTGGCGCACGTCCCGCTGGCGCCGCTGCGCTGGGAGCGGATCGACGTTCCGGTCGAGGGAATCGGGGACGCCGACGGCGTGGAGGAGCGGTTGCTGGGCGAGGCGGCGGAACTCGCTCGCCGGATCGGCCGGGACGGCCGTCCGCCCCTCGCGCTGGGACTGACCGCCCGGCTGACCGGACCGAGTTCCTGCCACGAGGAGATCCGCAGCCGCGTCGCCGCCGGCGAATGGGACAGTCTCGGACGCGTCGTCGACGAAACCGTCGTCTTCTACAGGAAGATCGTGCCCGCCGTCTCGCCCCGGCTGGAACTGGCCGGGATCGCCAGGGGGGACGATCCGGCCGCCCTCCTGGCGCGCCGGCTGATGCTCCTCGAACGGGACGACGACCGGTCGCGCGAGCTGCTCGACGAGGTCCGCGCGGCGCTGGAACCCGTTGCCGGCGACGAGCGCTGGTCCGTCGTCGACGAGCGTCGAGGCGCGACGGATCCGCTCTCGGACGAGTCTCTGCGCGACGTTCTCCTGCGATCCGGCATGACCGCCCTTCACGCGATGCTGTCCGGGAACGGACCGGACGGTCCCTCGTGAGGCTGAAGCGGCTGAAGGTCGAGCGGCTGCCGGGCATCCTCCGGCCGTTCGAGATCGTGCCGCCGGACGCCGGCGTCCATGTCGTCTTCGGACCGAACGCGATCGGGAAATCGAGCATCTGCCGCGCGGTCGAGGCCCTGTACTGGCCCGACCGCGGCCCCGTGGAACGGATCTCCCTGACCGCCGAGTTCGACGTCGAGGGAAAGACGTGGCGGGCGGAACGCGACGGCGCGCGCCTGAGCTGGCGGTGCGACGACGGCGACGGGGAGAGGCCGGAGCTTCCGGCGTCCCTCCACCATCGCTGCTTCTTTCTCCGCCTGCGGGATCTGATCGACCCGTCCCCGGACGGCGCGCGGGACGTCGCCGTCGAGATCCGGCGGCAGATGTTCGGCGGGGTCGACCTGCACCGGATCTCGGAGGACCACTTCTCCGGCATCACCGGACAGCACGGACGAAAGCAGCGGAGAGACTTCAACGCCGCCGCGATGAAGGTGAGGGAAGCGGAGGGGAGCCAGTCGGCGCTGCGGGCCCGCGAGGACGAACTCGGGGATCTTCGGCTGCAGCTGGAATCCGCGAGGTCGGGCGAGCGGCGCCTGCCGTCGGTCCGGCGGGCGATCGGGCTGGCCGGGCGCCGGGAGAGGCACGAGGCCGTCATGGCGGAAATCGCGTCCCTGCCCGACGCCCTGCAGCGCCTCGCCGGCGACGAGATCGAACGGATCGACGAGCAGCAGGAGCGCATCGACGGATTCGACGAGCGGATCCGCGACCTGGAACGCGAGCGCGAGGACGCGCGCGACGAGGCGCGGCTGACACGGCTGACGGCCGGGATCGCCGAGTCCGACCTCGCGGTCTGGCGAAAGGACGGCGAGGAGCTGCTGCGCGTCGAGCTGGAGCTCCGGAACGCGAGGACGGATCTGGGCGCACGCAGGAAGGAGGTCGAATCCGCCTTGTCGGTTCTGGAAGGGGGCGAAGCGGACGGGGCCGGTCCGGCTTCCGGGCCGGGCGCGACGTCGCCGCCGCGCCGCGGCGGGGGCGACGCGGAGGAGTTCGTTCCGACTCTCGGCAAGGATGCCCGGCTCCTTGCATTCCTCCGTGACGCGAGCGACCACCGGACGCGAAAAAGCGTCATCGAGGAGAGGTTGCGCCTTCTTGCGGACATCGCGGAGACGGAACGGCGCGACGACGTCCAGGGCGGTGTCGAGGAACTGCGCGAGGCGGTCGATCTCCTGCGCAGGTGGCTCCGCGCGCCCGATGTCCAGACTTTCCGGCATCGGCTGCGGGCCTGGCGGGTCCGAATCGCCGTCGTCTCGGCGATCGCGGTTCTCGGCGCCGTCCTGTCGGCGTTCGCCGATCCGCGGTTCGCGCTGCTGCTGGCCGCCGGCGCGGGCGCCCTGGCGACGCTCCTACTGCTCGCGGGCGCGAACGCCTCCTCCGCGCGTCCCCGGGCGGAGGAGGCGTTCGCGCGGCTCGCCGCGGAGGCCCCCGGGGAATGGCGGCTCGGACCGGTCGAGGCGCGGCTTCGCGACCTTGAGGCGGAGATGGCGTCCGTCGAGTCGCGCCGCAAGCGCGCCGGGGTCCGGGAGGTCGAGCGACGGGAGCTCGAAAGCCGGTTGAAGCCGCTCGGGGAGGAGGCGGCCGCGCTCGACGAGCGCCGGACCGGTCTCGCCGGGAGTCTCGGGCTCCGGGACGCGCGACCGGACGCGGAGTTGGTCGATTGCGTGCGGGCCGTCTTCGATCTCAGGGACGCCCGGGCCAGGCGCGACGTCGCGGCGGCCCGCGTCGCCGCGCTCGAGACGGAGCGTTCGCGCCTCCTGTCCCGGCTGGCGGACGTCCTGCTGCGGCATGGCGAGGAGCGCCCGGAGGACGCGAAGGCCGCAATGGTCCGGCTTGGCGCCCTCGAGACCCGCAACAGGCGGTTCGCCGCGGCGGCCTCCAGGGAGCGCGACGCGACCCGGCAACTGAAGGAGAAACGCCTCGATCGCGAGGAAGCCGTCGAAACGATCGGGAGGATCCACGCGGCCGCGTCCCTGGAAGGCGGCGACGAGGCGGGTCTCGCCGAACTCCTGAAGGAACTGCCCCGCCACCGCAAACTGCAGAAGGAGGAAACGCGCCTCCAGGGCCAGATCAGCCTCGACCGCGAGGAGCTCGGGAAGGCGGGGGAGCTCGCGCTCGGGAACCTCGACAGCGCCGGGCTGGAGCGGCTGGAGCGCGATCTTTCCGCCGAGGCGGACCGGGTCGACACCCTGGGGGACCGGATCGCCGGGATCGAGGCCGAGGTGCGCGAAGCCAGACGGGGCACCGGTCTCCAGGATCTGATCGCGCTGCGGGAGGACGCCCGCGCCGAACTGGAGGACCGTCGGGACCGGGCGCTGTTCGCCGCCGCCGGAGACTTTCTCGTGGGCGCGGTCGAACGGGAGTACGAGAACAGCCGGATGCCGCGCGTGCTCGAGCGGGCGCGGGAGCGTTTCTCCGCCTTCACGCACCACGGCTACCGGCTTCGCGTGGGTTCCGGGAGCGGCGCGCCGCGGCTGTTCGCGACCGACCTCAGAAGCAACGAGGCCCGGCAGCTCGACGAGCTGTCCGACGGCACCCGCGCGCAGCTGCTGCTGGCGGCCCGGATGGCGTTCGCGGAAGAGGTCGAGAGGAACGTCGTCCTTCCGCTGTTTCTCGACGAGGCCCTCGACCAGAGCGACCCGGAACGCTTCGACGCCATCGCGCGCAGCCTGGGCCGGATCGCGGACGGCCAGGGACGGCAGATCTTCTACCTGACGAGCGATCCCCGGGACCGGGACCGCATCCGCGGCGCCCTCGGCGCGGAGGGCTGCGCGGCTGCGGGCGAGATCGATCTCGCGTCGGCCCGCGCCGTCGCGGTCGGCGTCCGGAAGGCGTCGGCCTTCCGCGTCCCGAAGGCGCCGCCCGTTCCGTCGCCCGCCGGGAAAACGCCCGAGGAATACGGCGCCGCCCTGGGCGTGCCGGGGTTCTCGCCCGCGGAGGGGCACTCCGGGCAGCATTTCTTCTACCTCCTGTTCGACGATCCGGATCTTCTGCACGCGTTTCTGGACAACGGAATCGAGTGCGCCGGCCAATGGGCGACGGTGTCGGGAACCCCTCTCGCGGAAAGGCTCTCGCGGCGTTCCGGAACCGTTCGGCAGATCGACGCCCGGGTCGCCCTGCTCGAGGAGTTCTGCGATCTGTGGAGCCGGGGAAGGGGCCGTGCCGTCGACCGGGACGCGCTGGCGCGGAGCGGAGTCCTGTCCGCCCGGTATCTGGACGACGTCGCCGGGATCGCGGACGGGCTGGGCGGCGACCCGGGGAAACTTCTCGCGGCGCTTCGCGCCGGAGGCAGGGAGGATCCCCGCCTGAGCGGATTCAGGAAGAGGAACGCCGACGCCCTGGAAGAGCACCTGAGGGCCAACGGCTGTCTGGACGACCGCCCCGTTCTCGACGAAAGCGGGTTGTCGCTTCGCGCGCTGGCGGGTCCGTCGGCGAACGAGCTTCCCGACGGCATCGCGAGGGCGTGCCTGCGCCGCTGGTGGGCATGGGCTTCGGCGATGTCCGGAAGCGGCCGGTGAGGCCGCGAGGGGCGGAGGCCCCGGTCTCCCGGCCGTCACCGTCCGGGAGGGGCCCGACGGCATCGAGCGTCCGCCTTCCGGCCGCTGCCGCCGCGGTCTCTCCGACCGCTCCCGCGATCTTCTCGACGGGTCGTTCCAGGACCGGATCGTCGAGCGGGCCGTGGCCGACGCCCGGGCGAGCGGGCGGACCGCGGAGGACAGGCGGCGCGGCGCCCGGCGACCGCGTGCCGGACGCCTTCCCTGCGGCAACGGCCTCCACGCGCGGGCTTTCCGCGGTGACGCGGAAGATCGGCGCGTTTCGCGGCGCCGGGATCGGCGCCGCGGATCCCCGGGCGGCCGCCACGCTGGACAGGACGCGCGAGACGGAGCCGGAGAAGACGCCGGAGCCGAAGCGGATGGCTCCCGATCCCGGATCGCGACGGGCGTCCCGGACCATGCGACCCAGGCGTGTCGGCCGGCACGCCGAGCCAGCCCGCGACATGCAAGGCAACGCTTGACGAATTCCTCGTCCCCCGTCATCGTGCGATCGTGATCGGGAGCGTTCGGCACAAGGCGTTTCGCAACTGCCGAACAAAGGGTCGAACGCGGAGCGGATCCGCAGGCTGCGGCGGAGCCTCCCGGCGCTCGAAGCCGCCGGCAGGCCGGAGCGGACGGACTGTTCCGGATCGCGTTTCCATCGCCTGAAAGGCGACCGGACGGGCCGCCACGCCGTTCGTCCGACCGGCAACTTCCGCGTCACCTTCGGACAGGAAGACGAAGGTGCGGCGGACATGGGCCTGGAGGACTGTCACCGATGATCGAGAGACACCCTTCCTTGGACCCGGCGCATCCCGGAGAGATCCTGCGCGAGGATGTTCTGCCGGCGCTTGCCATGAGCAAGGCGGCGGTGGCCGACACGCTCGGGATATCCCGGCAGACGCTTTGCAACATCCTCAAGGAGAGACAGCCGGTCACCGCGGAGATGGCGATCCGGTTCGGCAAGCTGCTCGGCAACGGCGCCGGCTTCTGGATGAATCTGCAGCGCATCCACGACCTGGCGCGCGCGGAGCGCACGGTGGACGTGTCCAAGATACCGACACTGGAGACGCGGACCGGATAGCCGTTCCGAGGGGTTGGAATGCGGATCCGGCCCGGGATGTCGCCGCGTGCATGGAAGCTGGTGCCGTATCCGCCGCGCCGGGTCGCGCCCGGCGGCATCGCCAACCGGGAGGGAAGGCGGGGCCACCCGGCGTGCGGGCAGGAGCGTGTTCGCATCCGAAGCTCGCTCGGACGGGCGGCTTTTCCGATCGAGGCTGTCGTGCACATCTGGATCGAGTCGCCGCACACCTGACCGGCAATCCCGTGCCGAACCCGCCGGCGGGCGCGCTCGGAGCCCCCTCGAAACATCTGCGGCACGAGCGGTCCCGCCCGCTCCAGAGTCTCGGCCGCGACCGAAAATTGCTCCTGAATTACATACTTGATCCCCAAAAAATATCCGCTAGTTTTTTTGTTTTCTGAACTCTTGGATATTTGAATAGGACAATTTTCTCTCGGTTCTATCGCGCTTGTATCCTCTCCAATAGCTCAGGTATTCCTTCTCCGAACTGAACACGCCATTCCCAGCGGTGAAATCCTCGATTGTTCCGATTATGCTGCCGATATTGGCCGTATTGCCGCTTCCGGACTTGTCGCCCGCGATCCGCCATTTTTCCTGTATGAACACCTCCACATCGTCAAACGGTATCGGCACCTCATCCAATTCATCGGTCGAGTAGACGCGCGCGCTTGTGCCTTGTTTTCCCTCGGCTCTCTCGTACACAAATCCGATGACCCAATGCTCGCTGTACTGGCTGTAGGGAAAAACGATGTTCTTGCCTTCCGTTTCGGGGCGAATGTAGCTCGTATAACTTCCCAATGTGTAGGAAAATTTTCTCTGTTCGAAAATTTTCTCTGTATCTGTTTGCGCTTTGCGATACGTCGTCTTTACATCAAGGGCTATCTTCTCCGGGTCTTCGCGACAACGCATCAGGGTGAAATCGGGATAGTAATTCTGCTTTGATGGCTCCACCAAATGCAAGCCCTCGCTTCTGGCGTAGGCCGCGACCGCTCGGCGGGCGACAATCTCGAACAGGGCGCTGATAACCTTCGTGTCGGAACCCAGGGGATAGACGCGAGCTCTTCGATCCACCACCCCGCAAAGCGAATAGCCGTTCTGAACCTCCGCGAGCGCGTTCATGATGAAGTCCTTCATCGGCCGACCACCAGCGCTTCCGTCATCCCGTTGCGCAGGCTTTCCGTGGAGCCCAGATGGTAGAAGTGGGAAAAGGTCCGTATGTCGTACCCGGAAAAGACCTCGTGCAGGCGTTCGTTTTTCCGATACCTGTTCTCCGACCACATCGAATAGATAAACGGACATGGCAGGGACTTCAGACGATCTTCCAACCGCGCCGCGTCTCCATCTGTCCACGAATTGTAGTAGTCGGTGAACCGCCCGGCGTAGGGCGGGTCGCAATAGACGAAATCCTCCTCGCGGACCCCGCGCAACACGCCCTCCCAGTCCGCGTGAACGAATTCCCATGCCTTTCCCGCGATGATTTCCGCCGCCCTCTGGACTTGATTGCAAATCTTGGTGACGTATGCCGGTCGAAAGCGCTCCGGCTTCCGGCAGAACGGCGTGTTGAACCGGCCCTTCCTGTTGAAGCGCACCAGGCCGTTGAAGCAGGCGCGGTTCAGGAACAGGAAATCGAGAGGATCGCGCTCTTCGTTGAACCGCTCGCGCACGCGGTAATAGTGATCCTCTCCGTCGCGCAGAAGGCGGTCTCCTTCCCGCTCAAGGAACATGCGCGCCGTCGAGCCGTCGATCCCACCCCGTTGTATCGCCCGATAGAACTCGATGACGTGCGGATTGGCGTCCCCCAACACCGCTCGTGCCGGCACGATGTTCAGTGGAACAACCGCCGAACCGACGAAAGGCTCCACCCATCGACCGGAACCGTCCCATTCGACACTGTCTCGAATGAACGGCACCGCCTTCGTCTTGATGCCCTGTGTCTTGATCGGTGGAACCAACACGCCGCTCATGTCGTCCTTTCCTCCGATTCGGTCGAATTCAGACCGCTTCATCAATACCCGATCCACCCGGAGCCCTGGCGAGGGCGGAAAACGGGCGTTGATGCACGTTGGGGGCCAGCGCCTTCGGTTCGGGCGTGAGGATCGCTTCCGGTTGCGCATTCATGGCCGCTCTCCTGCATCGACGCCGTCGACATTGTCGTCGGGAACCGTGCCCCAGCCCGTTTCCGGCGTCAATCGGGGCGAGTCGCCCGATGCCGCGGTTCACGGGCTTCCCGATACAGGCCGTTCCACGTCGCCCTTCGGAATCGGCGTTCTCGTGCGGGGGCGGAAGGCCCTTGCCGGGAGACGCTCCGCGCCGGGATCAGGCGGCGGCTTCCACCAGCCACGAGAAACGTTCTGCGCGCTTGGGCATCCGCTCTTTCAGGAACTGTTCCTGGGACCGCTTTCCCTTGGAGGAATTGCACGCGCCGCACAGCAGCCACAGGTTCTCGAGGTGGTCCGTCCCGCCATGCGCCCTCGGGACAATGTGGTCCACGGTGAAGTTCCGCTTGGGGAAATGCACTCCGCAACCGCCGCAGACGCCTTCCTGCCGACCGTAGAGAAGATCCTTGTGCGTTCCGTAGCCGGGGAGGTCGCCAAGATCCGTGCGGTGCGGCTGGTCGGTCCTGTGGATGACGCCGCCGATCCTGTAGAGAGGCACCTCGTCGAGAATGCCCTGCAGGCGCGTCCTGACAAGCTCGGCGGCCTTGGGCGACACGTCTATCCCGATCCACTGGCGCTGCAGCCTCTCCGCCGCGACGGCGGCCGTGGCGCAGCCGCAGAAGGGGTCGAGCACGATTTGCCTGACGGAAACGGGCCGTGGATGCGCCCCGGGGTTGCGGGACGCGAACGAGGCGCCCGGATCCGCCCGTGTTGTCGCGGCGCGGGAGCCTGCGTCGCGGAAACCGTCGACCGGCGATTCCCTGCCGGGGGACGGGTCTTGCGGTCCCGCGAGTCCTCCGCGGTCGAGGGCGCGCCCGATGCCGGCCGCGTTTCGCCCTCGTCGGCCGGACCGGACGCAGCCGCCGCAACGCGTCCCGCGGGCCGTCGGTGACGGTCGGGATTCCGCCCGGCGCCTGCGCGACCGGACGTTCCCCTTGCGGACGGGCGCGGGGAAGCCGGAGGAGGACATGGCGTCCGGGGGTCCGCGACCGGCGAACGGGACCGCGCCGTTCCGGTCGGCGCGCGGCGAATCGGGAACGCGTCGCCGACGGTTCGGCACGCCGTCCGCGATCCCGGCAGGACGGGGGGGGGCGGACCTCGGGTCATGCGGGCGGCGGGCCGGGGATCCGTTTCCGGGAACGTGCCCGGACGTCACGCCCGCGCGGTCTCGAACGTCGCGACGTTGCGCTTTTCCGGGTCGAACTCCACCCCGACGAGATGCACCGTCCGCCCCGGACCCCTGTACTTGTCCGCGTAGCCCTTCTCGCGCAGCTGCCGCATCGCCGCGCCCCCGGAGGCCGAACCCAGCACCTTGAACTCGAACAGGTACGCGTGCCCGCCCGCCGTCACCGCCAGGTCGATCCGCCCCCGGCTCGTCGCGTCCTCCACCCGCGCGTCGAGACCCCACCCCGAGAGAAGCGAGTAGACCGCGGTCGCGTAGTGCCCTTCGTAGTCGGCGATCGGCGTCTTCGCGTGCCAGTGGCACGGAACGCTCGATAGGAACGCCCGCAGCAGCGCCTCGAGGCCGGCAAGATCGGCGTCCGCCAGCAGCCGGCCGAGATTCCCCGCCCGGGCAACGTCCGCCATCTCCGGAGCCCAGGCCCGCAGCAGATGCCGGTTCAGGGCCTGGCGCACCTCCCTGTTCGGATAGCCGAGCCGGTAGGAGGCGGGGCCGCTTCGGGCGACGACGTCGGCTATGGTGAGATAGCCGGTCTGGAACAGCAGCGCCTGGTGCGGAATGTCGTCGATGTCGAAGGAAGACAGCAAGCCGTCGTCCGCGACCGTTCCGTCGAGCTCCGTCGAAGGGATCCCGCGCGACTTCAGAAGATCGACGAGAAAGGTCGGCGTGCCGGTCTCGAACCACCACGCCTTGAACAGCCGTTCGTCGAACAGCTGCAGGATGCCGAACGGGTTGTACACCCTGTCCTCGCCGAGCCACGAGTAGCCGTTGTACCACTCGCGGACCGCTTGGCGGTCGAGCCCGTCGAGCTCCGGCGCGAACACCTCGTCCAGATCGGCCTCGGTGTAGCCGCAGACCGCCGAGTAGCGCGGGTTGAGAGTGACGTCCCTGAGGTTGTTCATGCCCGAGAACAGGCTCGTCCGGGCGAACTTGCTCACCCCGGTGACGAAGCTGAACTTGATGTCCGCGTCTCTTCGCTTGATGTTCCCGTAGAGTCCGCGCAGGTAGTTGCGGTTCGCCCGCGCCCGTTCCGGGTTCTCCAGAGCATCGAGGATGGGCTTGTCGTACTCGTCCACCAGCACGACGACCCTTCGGCCCGTCTGCCCGTGAAGTGTCCTGATCAGGTGCGCGAGGCGCTCCGGCGCATCGGAGTACCGGGCCGCCAGACCTGCGCCTTCCTCGATTTCGTCCAGCTGCGCGGAGACGTTCCGGTCGAGATAGCCCGGCTCTCCGTAATCGCCGCCGCTGAAATCCAGGCGCACCACCGGATGCCTCACCGACCAGTCCCACTGGCCGTGGACGGCGAGCCCCTCGAACAGCGCCTCGCCGCCCTCGAACAGCTCCTTCAGCGTGTCGACGAACAGGCTCTTGCCGAACCGCCGAGGCCGCGACAGGAAATGGTGCTTTCCCTCGTCGACCAGCCTTTTGGCGTAGCCGGTCTTGTCGACGTAGTAGTGGCCGTCCTCGCGGATCCTGCGGAAGGTCTGGATGCCGATCGGAAGCTTGCGTCGATCCATGGACCGGCCCTTCCCGGGGCGCGCCTCCGGCCGGCCCGATGAGGGCGCCGGAACCGCGCCCTTGCCGCGAGCCGCCGTCGCGGGCGAACGCGCCAGGCGACCCGCCCGGCCATTCTAGCGGAGACGGCCGCGGACTCAAGGGATTCCCGTCGCGCGACCGGGGTGATCCCGCGCCGCCTGTCCGGGACCTCACAACCACCCACAGTTGAGTCAGTGCCTGATCATGTCCATCCTCTTCAAGGCCCGGTAGGTGCTGGTCGCGTGTCGCAGGTGGACGTACCCTTTCCAGAGCAGCTGGGTTCCCGGCAGCGGCTGTCTTTTCGTCGGGTCGAAGCCCGCCAGCCTGGCGACGTCGACGACGAACGCGCGGATGCCGGGAGGCCTGTCCGGGGGCGCGCGGGCGCGAACGATCCCGCGGTCGTTCAGGCTGACGTGCAGGATGGTGATCTCGTCGTCGGAGACGACGCGGTTCGCCGGCAGGTCCGGCTTCTCGCGGGCGAGGCGCTGGAGACCGAAGACGCGGCAGGCGGTGACGGCGTCGAAGGCGAGGCACTTCCGCAGGTCGTCGGCATGGTCGAGCTTCCGGTCCTCGACGCGGGTTCCGGTCCTGGGAACCCTGAACCATTCCTCGATGGTCCAGCGCCGTTCGTACCAGGCGACGACGGTCCGCGCGGTGTCGGCGTCGGCGGCGGCCTCGGTGATCGGCAGCAGCCAGTGGAGGGGTTCCCTGCCGGCCGGCGGATCGGGTTCGGTGGCGGACACGGCGAGCATGTCGAGAGGTTCCCGGCTTTCGGCGTCGCGCGGCGGCGCCAGCCTCACCCTGGCGGCGCGCAGGTCGAGCCGCGCCGTCCGTCCGGACCGCGCCCGCTTTCCGCCGCCGGCGCCGATGTCCACGGTCCTGCCGGCAAGGCGCGGGAGCGCGGCGACATGCTCCCACAGATCCTGTTGCCCGCCCGTCCCGAGGACGACCCGCCGCCGCGCCGCGCGGCGCGACCGCACCAGCAGTCCCGCCTCCCGCGACGCGGCCCCGGAAAGCAGCTCCCGGAAGTCGCCCTCGCGGTCGCAGACCGTGACCACCCGCGTTCCGGGGCAGGCGCGGGCGAGTTCCCGCGCCCGCTCGTGCCCGCGCAGCCAGCGCGCGCTCTCGTTCCTCCCGTCGCCGCCGTCGCGGAAGGTGGCGTCGAGCGCGAACACGCCGAGCGGCCGCCCCGCCGCGTTGACCGCGAGGCCCGCATGGGCCACCAGCCCGCGGACGCCCTTGCCCCCGCCGCCCAGCGCGACAAGCCCGGCGGTCGCCTCGAGCCCGTCGTAGTTGAGCGTGGTGGTGTCCTGGATCGCGAGGATCACCTCCTCGAGCCGGCAGCGCTCCACCATCGTCGCCTGATGCGGCCCGGAACGTGCTCCATGCCCACCTTCCCGCTCGACAGCAACCGGTAGGCCGCCTTGCGCTCCGCCCGGGACGGAAAGATCGCCGGGATCGCCTCCCCCGGACGCTCCAGCCACGCCCGCCCCATGCGCGCGATCCGCTCGCGAACCCGGCCGTCGGGATGGGTGCCGCGCGCGTACTCCCGACCGGCCCAGTCGGTCCTGTCGTCCATGTATAGCGCGGGCGCGGCCCGGATGCCCCGTGCCGGCGCGGCGCGCAGGCGGTCCTCCCAGCCCGCCGCCAGCGGCTTCATCCACACCGTCCGCGCCGCGCCGGCGGCGGCTCCGGGCGGCCGTCCCGAGGTCCGCCGCAGGCAGCGCCGCCAGCCCGCCGTCGCGTAGCAGGTGCCGGCGTGCCCGGGGCCGACATAGCTGCAGGCCATGAGAGGGCGCACCCCGTGGACCGCCTCCCAGTCCGCCGCCACGCGCGCGGCCGCCAGCTCCAGAACCCGCGAGGCCAGGCCGTGGACGCGCACGCCGGGCAGAAGCAGGAAGCGGTGGTTGTTGACCAGCAGCGGCAGGTTCGCGACCCGGGCGTCCGCCGACCAGCCGATGAAGTCGTCGCGCGCCTTCTGGTGCCAGCTCGCGGCGCAGAACCCGATGCCGCCGAGGCGGCCGTGCACGGAGGAACGCACCCAGTGGCGGAGCTGCCCGCCCGGCGCCCGCGCCCAGCCCTGCGGATGGTGCGCCGCCATCGTCGCTTCCCACCGCCGCCGCTCGCCGTCGCCCGCGACCGGCTCCAGCGTCACCGCACCGAGGTCCGCAAGCCGGCAGCGGAGCGAAAGGTCCGGACAGGCCTCCGCGGGCGCGCCCTCGCGGCGCTTGCGGAAGCGCGCGGCCCGCGGCGCCGGCAGCGCGACCCCGAGCCTGTCCGCGAGCGCCGGCAGCGCCTTGCGCGCCGAGGCAAGGCAGGGCTCGCCCCGGCCGCCGACCCGGTTCTCCCGCGCGCACAGCTCGCGCGCCAGCGAGCTGCGCGTGCGGCCCTGTTCCCGAACCGCCTTGCCGAACCACGCGACCGTGCCGGCGGAAAACTGGTGAAGACCCACTTGCATGGCCCTTCACGTAGGCCGAATCGCTCTTTGAGTCAACTATGGCCCCATGTGAGGTCCCGGACCGGCCCGGTCGCCCGGATGGCGGGATCCGAACCCTTCAACCTCCCGCGGTTCGGTCGGGCGGGCGCTGGATCATGCCGGGTTCGCCGAGTCGGCGACACGTGTCGGCCGCGTTCCGCATGAAGACGCACCCTTTCCAGGGCAGCCGCGTTCCGGGCAATGGCTGGATTTTCCGTGGCTCGAAGCCCGCGAGTCTCGCGGGATCTATGACGAAGGTCCGGATGCCGGGCGGCTTTTCCGGCGGCGGCCATGCCCGCGCGATGCCGTGCGCTCTCCGCAGGACGTGGAGGACGACGATCCGGTCTTTCCCGACGACGCGGTCGGCCGGCAGCTCCGGCTTGTCACGGACCCGGCGTTCGAGGTCGAGGACACGGCACGCCGTGACGGCATCGAGGACGAGGCATGGCCGCAGGTCGTCGGCGTGGTCGAGTCGCCGGTCCTCGACGCGCGTTCCGGTCTCGAGAACCTTGAAGCGCTCCTCGATGGTCCGCCGCCGTTCGTACCAGGCGACGAGACGCCGCGCGGTTGCCGCGCCGGCTTCGGTTTCGGTGCCGGCAGCAGCCATTCGAGAGGCTCCCTGCCGGCGGGCGGGTCGGGTTCGGTCGCGGCGAGCATGTCGAGGGGAACCCGGCTCTCGGCCCTGCGCGGCGGCGCGAGCCTCACCCGGGCGGCGCGCAGCTCGAGTCCTGCCCCGCGCCGGGCTCTCGCCCGCCTGCCGCCGCGGGCGGCGGTCTCCACGGTCCCGTCGGCGAGCTTCGGGAGCGCGGCGACATGCTCCCACAGGTTCCTTTCCCCGCCCGTTTCCAGGACGACTCGACGCCGCGGCGAACGGCGCGCGCGCTTTCCGTGGTGACGCGGAACGCTGGCGCGTTTCGCGACGCCGGGATCGACGCCGCGGATCCCCGGGCGGCCGCCACGCTGGACAGGACGCGCGAGACGGAGCCGGAAAAGACGCCGGAGCCGAAGCGGATCAAGCCCGATCAAGCTGTGTCCGACAAATCAGCCAACGCCTTTTCAATCAGCCACACAGCCTCTTCAACATCTCCGTCGGTTGTCCCGAAGCCGAGGCTGAAACGCACGGTCGCATCTGCCTCGTCTCCGGTCAGACCGAGGGCCCGCAGAACGTGCGATGGCTCCGGGATGCCCGACGCGCAGGCCGAGCCGGTCGAAGCCGCAAGACGGGGTTGAAGCGCCCCAAGAATCCCATGGGCGGAGAGCCCGTGGAAACAGATGCTCGCGTTTGATGGATGCCGTGCCTCACCTTGGGGGCCAATCAGCGAGGTCGGCCAGTTCAAGGACGTCAGACGGTGCACGAAGACGTCGCGGCGACGGCGCAACTCGGCCCGTTCCTGTCGGGCTTCCTCCCCGATGAGCAGTTCGGCAGCCGCGCCCATGCCTACGCGGAGTGGCACGGGCAGGGTGCCTGAGCGAAGTCCGGATTGCTGGCCGCCGCCGAAAATCAACGGCTCGATCCGGTCCTGCAATGCCCGGGCGATGAAGATGATACCGACCCCCTTCGGGCCGTGCATCTTGTGGCCGGACAGGCTCAAGATGTCCGCATGCGTTGCAAACGAGGCTATCGGCGCACGGCGCAGCGGCGTGAAACCTCCGTCAGGTGTCGCCGGAAGCCGCGCCCGGCCATTTTCAGGTCAGGCTCTCCGTGATTTCCCGTGCGGAATCGCGTGCCTGCCTCGGGGTCTGCCGCCGCCGACATTGGCGCGCTACAACGGGCCATGTCGCGATCATGGCAACATCGCTTGCCAAGCCCGTGTGCATCGTGCTTCGGGGAAGGCCATGGCGGCAGGCAACAAGGCGGAATCCGATGCCACGGCATCGGATCGCCTCGAATCTCGGAGGGTGCGTTGGCCTGTCTGATGGAGGACTCGACGTGAAGGAACCGGAGGCCCGGCCCGACCCTCGGAGGCTCTTCTGATGGCCCTCGACGCCGATGCGCTCGGGAACCTGCTGCGCGAGCGCCTCTGCGAGGAGGTGAGGGTCGAGCGGCGCCCCGACGGCGCCCTGATGCTGCGCACGCCCTTCGCGTTTCCCGACGGAGACCGCTACCCGATCCACCTCTCCGAGTCGGCATCGGGCGGGCTGCGACTCTCGGATCGAGGACACACGTTGATGCATGCCAGCCACGACCACGACGTCGATTCCTTCGTGGATGGGCCGCGGGGGACGGTCCTCGATCGCGTCATGGGCGAAACGGGACTCCGCTGGGACGGCGATCGCGGGGCTCTCTGTGTCGATACCGCGCCCGATTGCTTGCCGGAGGCGGTGTTCGCCTTCGGGCAGGCGCTCACCAGAGTCCACGACCTGATCCTGCTTTCGCGCTCCGGCGTCGGCTCCACGTTCTACGACGATCTCGCCAGCCTTCTGTTCAGCCATGTGGATGAAGCCCGGGTCCAGCGCGACCACGAGCCGGACGTGCCCGACGCCCAAGCTTGTCCCGTCGACTACCGCATCGAGGGAAAGAGCGGCGTCCCGCTCTTCGTGCACGGCGTGCCGGACCGGGAGAAGGCGCATCTTGTCACGGTCATGCTGTCGCGCTTTCACCGACACGGGCTGCGTTTCGAATCCCTCCTCGTCTTCGAGGACCAGACCGAAACCCCGGGAACGGACCTCGCGCGACTGTCCGACGTCGGAGGGGACATGGTCTCGTCGCTCTCCTCCCGCGAGGACTTCCGCCGAAAACTCCTGCAACGCGTCGCGGCCTGACCGAGGGCGGTGGAACCGCGACACGCACGAGGAAGGAAAAGCCGATCGCCCCGGGTGCCCCGTCACCGGAGGCGCGTTCGCGCATTCGCTCCCTTTCGGCGGGCGGTTCCGGCCGGGTTCGTGTCCGCGCGTGTCGTCGGCTGCGCGATCGCACCCTATGCCGCCCGCTCCGGTTTCTCCCGGTCCCGGATTCCGCCGACGACGCCGGAATCGCCGCCTTTCCCCGATCCGTCATGCCCGCACCCTGTGGACGGGCGCGTTCCCCGCGGCTTCGATGTCGTGTTCTCGCGAAGGCTACGCAGCCCGGGTCGCAACCGTGAGCCGCCGCCCCAGAGCATGCAGTGCCGTTTCGACCTGGCCGATGTGCGAGCGGTGGTCGAGATCCGTCAAGCGCCGCACCACATCCTCGCTGATACCGAGCCGCGCAGCGAGCGCCGCGTTGCCGACACCCTGTCTGTACATCGCGTCATAGAGGGAGACCTTTGCGGCGGCGAGCGCGGGCAATGCAACCGAATTCCTCCCCCGCGCCGAAGACGGCCGGGGTATGGCGCGCCGCCCCCTGATGTAACCTCCGAGCGCCGCGATCAGGCAGTCCCCGGCCTGCTCCAGCGCCTCGGTCTCGCTGTCTCCCTCGGTAAGGGCCTCCGGGACGTCCGGGAACAACACGAGGACCGAACCGTCCTCCTGCCTCTCCAGTTCCGCCGGCCAAGTCAGCATTTGCGTCATCGTGCACACCTCCATCGCCAGCTATCCCAAGTCCCGACGCCTCAGCCCCAGTTGCCGGAGCATCGCCGCCAGAAGCCCGGGACCGATCTCCTTGCGTCGGTCCTTCACCGTGGCGAAGCGCTCTCCGTAGTGCAACCGTCCATGGCTTCCCTTGCCCGCACGGGTCTCGAAGTGCACGACCACTCCGCGCTTGCGACCGACCCGCCGTACGCGGAGAACAAACTCGTCGCCTGTCATGACAGCCGTACAATA